>JAHECZ010000114.1 GCA_024641475.1 Gammaproteobacteria bacterium | reverse complement strand
GACAAATGTCCGCATAAGGGTGGTCCTTTGTCGCAAGGTATTGTGCATGGAAAACGTGTTGCTTGCCCGTTGCACGACTGGAAGATTCATCTCGATAGCGGCATGGCGGTAGCGCCAGATGCAGGGTGCGCAGCGAGTTACCCCGTACGCCGCGACGGTGACAAGGTTTTATTGTCGCTTACTCCAAGTGATGGTTGTCCTAATAAGTAACGCGTAGTGTCAAATGACTAATACTGTCAAGACAACCTGCCCGTATTGCGGTGTTGGGTGCGGTGTGCTTGCCAGTGTTGCGGCGGATGGTCGCGTCGAAATCAAGGGTGATCCGGAACATCCGGCAAATTTCGGACGATTGTGTTCCAAAGGCGCTGCGCTAGCGGACACGCTAGATATGGATGATCGGTTACTCTATCCGGAGATCCACAACAAACGCGTGTCATGGCTTGACGCTATTTCGCATGTCGCTAGTCGTTTCAGTGAGATTATCCAGCAACATGGGCCAGATGCGGTGGCCTTTTACGTTAGCGGTCAATTGCTGACCGAAGATTACTACGTCGCTAATAAATTAATGAAAGGGTTTATTGGTAGCGCCAATATCGATACCAACTCGCGCTTATGCATGGCGTCATCGGTGGCTGGTCACAAGCGTGCCTTTGGTGCGGATTGTGTACCGTGTAGTTACGAAGATCTGGAACGTGCCAAATTAATCGTGTTGGTCGGCAGCAACGCTGCGTGGTGTCATCCGGTGTTGTATCAACGCATCAGCAAAGCCAAAAAAGATAATCCTGATCTGCAAATCGTGGTAGTAGACCCACGTCGTACTGATACATGCGACATTGCGGATTTGCATCTTGCCATCAAGCCGGGCAGTGATACGGCGCTGTTTAATGGGTTATTACTGTATCTCGACGACAATGATGAACGTAATCATGCCTTTGTGACTGCGTGTACTGAAGGTATCGATGCTGCAATAAAGTGTGCGCGCACAGGCATAGCTGACTTGGTCAGTGTCAGCCAAATCTGCGATGTTCCAATTGAAAAAATTGAAAAATTCTATCGTTTGTTTGCACGTACCGAACGGGTCGTCACCGTGTATTCGCAAGGTGTCAATCAATGGTCATTTGGTACTGATAAGGTCAATAGTATTATCAATTGCCATTTGTTAACCGGCCGCATTGGCCGGCCGGGCATGGGGCCGTTTTCATTCACTGGCCAACCCAATGCCATGGGAGGACGAGAGGTCGGTGGTTTGGCAAATCAATTGGCCGCTCACATTGATATCGAAAATGATGTACTGCGGCCCAAGGTGCAACAATTTTGGCAAGCTCCAAGAATTGCGTCTAGGCAAGGCCATAAAGCGGTGCAGATGTTTGATGCTATTGCACGAGGCGAGATTAAAGCCGTATGGATTATGGCAACCAATCCTGCAGTGAGCTTGCCTGATGCAGGAAAGGTGCGATATGCATTAGCACAGTGCGAGTTTGTCGTTGTTTCCGATTGTGTACAAAACACCGATACATTGGCCTATGCGCATGTACGCTTGCCTGCATTGGGCTGGGGCGAGAAGGATGGAACCGTAACGAACTCCGAACGTCGCATCTCACGTCAACGACCATTCTTGCCAGAACCAGGTGAGGCCAGGTCGGATTGGTGGATCGTCACCGAAATTGCCAGGTGTTTGGGATTTGCCGCGCAATTTCCTTATGTTAATGCGGCGCAGATTTTTCGGGAACATGCTCTGCTATCAACAATCGATAATCAAGGTAAACGCGATTTTGATTTAGGCGCATGGTCTTCACTGACTGAAGATGAATATGACTGTTTGGTACCGACACAGTGGCCGGTAAGTTCGCAATATCCGAACGGCACAAAACGTATGTTTACTGACGGTAAATTTTTCACATCATCAGGGAAGGCACGATTTGTCGCCATCGAGCCGCGTTGTTCCGCCACCGCGTTATCTACACAATTTCCATTGATACTGAATAGCGGTCGGATCCGTGATCAATGGCATACGATGACACGTACTGGAAAATCTGCCAAGTTGTCAACGCACATCAATGAGCCTCTTGTTGTTGTTCATCCCGACGATGTGCAACGCTTTGCATTGTCGGATGGCGCGCTGGCGGAAGTCCAGAGTGCGTGGGGTAAAGTGATCATGCGCGTGTCACAGAGTAATGCGCAACGAGCAGGTGAAATATTTTTGCCAATGCACTGGAACGGTCAATTTACTCGTCAAGGTTGTGCAGATACGGTAATTAATCCCAATGTTGATCCGATTTCCGGACAACCGGAATTCAAACACACCCCAGTTATGCTAGCGCCCTATCATGCAAGTTGGCATGGATTTATGTTAAGTCGACGACGTCTTGTCATGCCGGAACTGGCGTACTGGTCATTGAGTCGGGGTGACGGATTCTGGCGTTATCAAATCGCTGGACAGCAATTCCCTGATGTGTGGGAAGAATGGTCACGGCAACTGTTGTGCAGTAAAGGCGATGCCATTAATTGGATTGAGTATCATGATCGTGGCGCTAAACGTTATCGTGCAGCGCGGTTGCAAGGCGGGCAATTGGAAAGCTGTCTTTTTATTTCACCAACGAGGCAATTACCTGAACGCAGTTGGTTGGAAAGTCTGTTTGGCCAGTCGATATTGTCCGATCAAGAGTGTCGTTCTCTGCTTGTTGGCAAGCCAGTAACTGCACAAGCAGATCCAGGTAAAATCGTATGTGCCTGCTACCAGGTTGGGCTAAACCAAATTCGTAACGCCATAGAAACACAAGACTTGCAAAGTGTGGAGGCTATTGGCAAAGCACTTCGTGCCGGGACAAATTGCGGTTCATGTATTCCCGAATTACATCACTTACTCAAAAAACATCAAACTGTTTCTGAGCCTTAGTGGGTTATAAATATATTTATGTATAATATACCGCACCAAGGATTACAGGATGTTTTGCGCCAGTAACACTTGGCAAATTACCAGGCTGATGCTCAATTGTTTGTTTAGCTAACCAGGCAAACGCCATCGCCTCCATCCAGCGCGGATCGATGCCATACATGCCGG
>JAHECZ010000068.1 GCA_024641475.1 Gammaproteobacteria bacterium | reverse complement strand
CGGTACCCGTCGGGCCACTCGCGTCAATAAGCCCATGGCAGGACATTTTGCCAAGGCCGGTGTTGAAGCAGGTCGCGGTTTATGGGAATTCCGCCTTGGTGAAGGTGAAGGCGATGAGCTGGCTGCTGGCAGTGAAATCAAGGTTGATATATTTGCAGCGGGACAGAAGATTGACGTCTGTGGTACGAGTATTGGTAAAGGTTTTGCTGGTGCCGTTAAGCGCCACAATTTCCGTACCCAGGATGCCACTCATGGTAACTCACTGTCTCATCGTGCGCCGGGTTCTATTGGTCAAAACCAGACGCCCGGTCGTGTATTCAAAGGTAAGAAAATGTCCGGCCATATGGGCGACGTTAGAAAAACCACGCAAAACCTTGAGGTTGTGCGGGTCGATGCTGAACGTAACCTGATTCTGGTCAAGGGTGCAGTGCCTGGGGCCAAGGGCGGAAACGTGATTGTCCGTCCGGCATCGAAAGCGCGCTAAGAGGTTGAGTGATGGAACTGAATTTAACAACAGCTACAGGCAAGGCATCAAGCAAGAGCGTTGAGCTCTCTGATGTGTCCTTCGCTGCAGATTTTAATGAAGGCCTGGTACATCAGGTGGTAACTGCCTATCTGGCTGGTGGCCGTGCTGGTACTCGGGCTCAGAAGACTCGCTCTGAGGTTCGCGGCGGTGGTGCCAAGCCCTTCCGTCAGAAAGGCTCAGGCCGCGCCCGCGCCGGAACGATTCGCAGTCCGCTGTGGCGTACCGGTGGTGTGACCTTTGCTGCCAAGCCTCAGGACTGGACGCAAAAGGTTAACAAGAAGATGTACCGTGCCGGCATGCGCGCAATTTTGTCCGAGCTGGCTCGTCAGGGCCGCCTCGTGGTGCTGGATGATTTTCAGCTGGAAACACCCAAGACCAAGATGCTGGTTGAGCAGCTTAATGTCATGGGGCTGGACAGTGTGTTGATCATGGTCGAGAAACTGGGCGAAAATCTGTTTCTTGCCGCGCGTAATCTGCACAAGGTTGGTCTGTGTGAAGCCAGTGCACTTGACCCGGTTAGCCTGGTCCGCTTCGAAAAGGTGCTGACCACGGTGTCAGCACTGAAACAAATTGAGGAGTCACTGGCATGAGCGACGAACGTTTACTGAAGATCCTGCTGGGACCTCATGTCTCTGAGAAGACTACCCGAGTAGCCGAACAGGCCAACCAGATCGTATTCAAGGTAATGCCTGATGCGACAAAGCCCGAGATCAAAAAGGCTGTTGAAATGCTGTTTGCCGTAAAGGTTGACGATGTTTCAGTCAGTAATGTCAAAGGCAAGATCAAGCGCTCAGGCCAGAAGTTTGGCAAGCGCAAGAGCTGGAAGAAGGCATATGTTCGTCTCGAGGCAGGCCAGGATATTAATTTCCTGGGTGCGGAATAACGAATTGACGGAAGAAGATCATGGCATTAGTTAAGGCAAATCCAACATCAGCTGGCCGACGTTTTGTGGTCAAGCCAACGACTGAAGGGCTGCATAAGGGCGCGCCCTATGCACCGTTGCTTGAGAAGCAGACCAAGACCGGTGGTCGTAATAATACGGGCCGTATTACCACTCGTCATATCGGTGGTGGGCACAAACAGCACTATCGAATCATTGACTTCAAGCGTAATAAGGACGATATTCCCGGCCAGGTTGAAAGGCTTGAATACGACCCGAATCGCAGTGCCCACATCGCGCTGATTAAGTACCCGGACGGTGAGCGCCGTTACATTATCGCGCCGAAGAATCTACAGGCCGGCGATGACGTTATTTCAGGCAAGTTTGCCCCGATCAAACTGGGTAACAGCCTGCCGTTGCGTAACATCCCGGTTGGTACCCTGGTTCACTGCATCGAAATGCGTCCTGGCAAGGGTGCGCAGATTGCCCGCAGTGCCGGTGCCTCTGCCCAGTTGATTGCCCGTGAAGGCACCTACGCCACCCTGCGTTTACGCTCCGGCGAAATGCGCAAGATCCTGGCCGATTGCCGCGCCACGATTGGTGAAGTGAGTAATACGGAACACAGTCTGCGTAAAATGGGTAAGGCTGGCGCCACACGCTGGATTGGTGTCAGGCCGACGGTCCGTGGTGTTGCCATGAACCCGGTCGATCACCCGCATGGTGGTGGTGAAGGTCGTACTTCAGGTGGTCGTCATCCTGTAACACCATGGGGTGTCCCAACCAAGGGTTACAAGACACGTAAGAATAAGCGTACCAGCAAGCTGATCGTACGTCGTCGTAACAAAAAGTAATTTGAACTGAATAGAGAGTAAAGCCGTGCCACGTTCGATTAAAAAAGGTCCATTTGTCGACTTGCATCTGATCAAAAAGGTGCAAGATGCACAGGAAAGCCATAGCAAGAAACCGATCAAAACCTGGTCGCGTCGTTCGATGATCATACCGGATATGATTGGCTTGACCATCGCGGTCCATAATGGACGTCAGCACGTACCGGTTATGGTTTCTGAAAACATGATTGGTCATAAGCTGGGTGAGTTTGCACCAACACGCACCTATAGAGGCCATGTGGCTGATAAAAAGGCCAAGTAAAAGGTACTAAGAAGATGGAAGTTGCAGCAAAGTTAAAACATGCGCGTATTTCTCCCCAGAAATGTCGCCTGGTAGCGGATCAGGTCCGTGGCCTGCCCGTTGAGCGTGCCTTGCAAGTGTTGAGCTTTAGCCCGAAAAAGGCCGCCGGCATTATCAAGAAGGTTCTCGAGTCGGCGATTGCCAATGCGGAACACAACGAAGGCGCGGATATCGACGAACTCAAGGTCAAAACGATCTTTATTGATCAGGGTCCGACCATGCGCCGCTGGAGTCCACGCGCTAAAGGTCGTGTAAACCATATCATTAAACGTACCAGCCACATCACTGTGATGGTTGGCGAAAAGTAAGAGAGAGACTGGCATGGGTCAGAAAGTAAATCCAATAGGTATACGCCTCGGGATCGTCAAGGACTGGACTTCCAAGTGGTACGCCGAGAGTCGTGACTACGCGAATTTCCTAAACCAGGACATGATGGTTCGTGGTTACCTGAAAAAGAAGCTGTCACAGGCGTCTGTAAGCAGGATCCAGATCGAACGTACTGCGGGTAGTGCCAATATCACTATTCATACTGCACGTCCTGGTCTGGTCATCGGTAAAAAGGGCGAAGATATTGAACGCCTTCGTACCGAAGTGACTCGTATGATGGGCCTGGCCAAGGTTCACATCAATATCGAGGAGATCCGTAAGCCTGAGCTGGATGCGACTCTGGTCGCCGAGGGCATTGCCCAACAGCTGGAACGCCGTATTATGTTCCGCCGAGCCATGAAGCGTGCAGTGGGTAACACCATGCGCCTCGGTGCCCTCGGTATCAAGGTGAACGTAGCGGGTCGCCTGAATGGTGCGGAAATCGCACGCACTGAATGGTATCGCGAAGGTCGTGTGCCTCTGCACACTCTGCGTGCAGACATCGATTATGGTTTTGCTGAAGCATCCACCACCTACGGCATCATTGGCGTTAAGGTCTGGATCTTTAAGGGAGAGGTTATCGGCCCTCAGGAAGAGGAAGAAGCAGCCACAGCCAAGACGGCTCTGGGCTAAGAGGATTGTGAGCAATGTTGCAACCAAAACGTACAAAATTTCGTAAACAACAGAAGGGCCGCAATCGCGGGCTGGCGCAACGCGGCAGCAAAGTCAGTTTCGGTGAATATGGCCTGAAATCGACTGCGCGTGGTCGTATTACGGCTCGTCAAATCGAAGCCGCCCGTCGCGCCATGACACGTCACGTCAAGCGTGGTGGTAAAATCTGGATTCGGGTATTCCCCGATAAGCCGATTACCCAGAAACCCCTGGAAGTTCGGCAGGGTAAAGGTAAGGGTAGTGTTGAATACTGGGTCGCCCAGATTCAGCCCGGTCGTATGCTGTATGAAATTGAAGGGGTTTCGGAAGAGATCGCGCGTGAAGCGTTCAAGCTTGCTGCTGCGAAACTGCCACTCGCTACTACCTTCGTAACTCGGACGGTACTGTAATGAAAGCGAATGAATTACGTGAAAAGAATGTTGATGACCTCAACACTGAATTGCTGGCACTGCTGCGTGAGCAGTTTAACCTGCGTATGCAAAATGGCTCAGGGCAGTTGTCCCGGCCTCATCAGTTGAAGGATGTGCGGCGTAATATCGCACGGGTTAAGACAATCCTGAACGAAAAAGCAGGTAAGGCACAATGAGCGAGCAAAAAGCTGAACGTACGCTGATGGGTAAGGTTATCAGCAATAAGATGAACAAGGGTATAACTGTATTGGTTGAGCGCCGTGTGAAACACCCGGTGTATGGCAAATATGTACGCCAGTCGACCAAGTTGCATGCGCATGATGAGACAAATCAATGCGGCGAAGGCGATATCGTTACTATCAAGGAATGTCGCCCACTGTCCAAGACAAAAAACTGGGTGCTGGTCGAAGTTATTGAACGGGCCACAGTGGCTTAAGTTATTATAGAAATTTAAGGATTCACGGAGTCAGTCATGATTCAGATGCAGTCAATGTTAGACGTAGCCGACAACAGCGGCGCCCGTCGTGTAATGTGTATAAAGGTTCTGGGCGGTTCCAAGCGTCGTTATGCTGGCATCGGTGACATTATCAAGGTCAGCGTCAAGGAAGCGATTCCCCGTGGCCGTGTAAAGAAAGGTGATGTGTTCAACGCAGTCGTTGTTCGTACCCGTAAGGGTGTGCGTCGTCCAGACGGTTCTTTGATCCGTTTCGACGGTAATGCCGCGGTGTTGTTGAACAATCAGTTGCAGCCTATCGGCACCCGTATCTTCGGACCGGTAACCCGTGAATTGCGTACAGAAAATTTCATGAAGATTATTTCTTTAGCGCCTGAAGTGTTATAAGGCGGAGACAGAAAGATGAAAAAGATTAAGAAAGGCGATGATGTAATAGTACTTACCGGTAAAGACAGCGGTAAGAAAGGACAGGTAGTACGCGTATTTGATGAAGACAATCGTGTGATTGTTGAAAATATCAATGTCGTGAAGAAGCATCAGCGTGGCAACCCGAATGCCGGTGTGCCTGGCGGTATTGTCGAAAAAGAGATGCCAATCCACATCTCCAATGTTGCGCTGGTTAATTCTGCAACAGGAAAAGCGGATCGGGTTGGTTTTAAAACGTTGGAAGACGGCCGCAAGGTACGTTATTTCAAATCAAATGGTGAAGTGCTGGACGCCTAATCCAGTAGAGTAGAACAGGTAATAGTCATGGCAAGGTTACAACAAGTTTACAGAGATACTGTTGTTAAACAGTTGATGGACAAGTTTGGCTACAAGAGCGTAATGGAAGTTCCACGCATCACCAAAATCACCCTGAATATGGGTGTAGGCGAAGCCATTGGTGACAAAAAGATTATGGAACACGCCGTTTCTGATATGACCAAGATTTCAGGTCAGAAACCCGTCGTCAATAATGCGCGCAAATCCGTAGCTGGTTTCAAGGTGCGTGAAGGTTGGCCGATCGGTTGTAAGGTGACCTTGCGTAGTCATCGCATGTATGAATTCATGGATCGTCTGATCAGTATTGCGATTCCTCGTATCCGTGACTTCCGTGGTTTGAACCCTAAATCATTCGATGGTCGGGGTAACTACAGCATGGGCGTGCGTGAGCAGATCATCTTTCCTGAAATTGATTATGATAAGATTGATGCCCTGCGCGGTATGGATATTACTATTACCACAACCGCTAAGACAGATGAAGAAGGACGCGCTCTGCTTGCTGCGTTCAATTTCCCGCTAAAAGGCAAGAGTTAAGGAGCACCGGCATGGCCAAGACTTCAATGATCGAGCGCGAAAAGAAGCGCATTAAAACGGTTAAAAAATATGCCGCTAAGCGTACTGCTTTAAAGGCTGCCGTCAAAGATCCAAATGCAAGTTTTCAGGATCGGATGTTGGCGCAGGAAAAGCTTCAAAAGCTGCCGCGTGATGCCAGCCCTTCGCGAGTGCAAAGGCGTTGTCGTCAAACCGGGCGCCCTCATGCGGTATACCGCAAGTTCGGTCTGTGCCGTAACAAGTTACGTGAAGCCGCAATGCGCGGTGACGCCCCTGGCCTGCGTAAAGCTAGCTGGTAAGGCAAAGAGTAAGAGACAGGAGATTCAGGATTATGATGACTGACCCGATCGCCGACATGCTGACCCGTATTCGTAACGGTCTGGCTGCAGGCAAGGCTGAGGTGGTAATGCCTTATTCAACGCTAAAGCAAGCAATTGCTCAGGTTTTGAAAGATGAAGGCTATATAACAGATTTCAATAAAGTAGAAGACGTCAAGCCGTCACTGCGTGTTGAGCTTAAGTACCACCAGGGTAAACCGGTAATCGAAAAGGTTCGCCGTGTGAGCCGCCCAGGTCTGCGGATCTACAAGAACAAAGATGAGTTGCCCAAGGTTATGGCTGGTTTGGGTATCGCTATTATTTCCACCTCTGCCGGTGTGATGACTGAGCGTGCTGCACGCAAAGCAGGTCATGGCGGTGAGGTGTTGTGTTACGTGCAGTAAAGGATCGATATCATGGCCCGAATTACACCTATTTCAATCCCTAAAGGGGTGCAGGTGAGTATCAATGAGCAGCACGTCAGCGTGAAGGGCTCTAAGGGTACGCTTGAACACAACGTACACCCACTGGTTGAAGTTGTAGAACAAGAAGGTACGCTGGTCTTTAAGCCGCGTGCGGAACAGATGGGCGCGATTGCTCAAAGTGGCACCGCTCGCGCGGTTCTGCGTAACCTGTTGACTGGCGTTAGTGAAGGTTTCCAGAGGAAGCTGGATCTGGTCGGCGTCGGCTATCGTGCCCAGGCACAGGGTAAGGTTTTGAATCTGACCCTGGGCTTTTCCCACCCGGTCAGTTATCAGGTGCCGGAAGGTATCACGATTGAAACACCCACTCAGACAGAAATTCTGATTAAGGGGTTGGATAAACAGAAAGTTGGACAGGTTGCCGCAGATATTCGTGGTTACCGCCCGCCTGAGCCTTATAAGGGTAAGGGTGTGAAATATTCGGATGAAACAATCATCCGCAAAGAAGCCAAGAAGAAATAAAGGCAGGTATTGGCAATGGATAAGAAAACATCTCGTCTTCGTCGCGCACGTCGCTCCCGGGCCAAGATTCGTGAGCTGGGTATGCACCGGTTGTGTATTTTTCGCACACCTCGGCATATCTACGCCCAACTGATCGCCCCTGGTTGTGACAGCGTATTGGCAGCCGCTTCTACCGTACAGGCTGACGTCAAAAAAGACGTTAAGTACACCGGTAATGTTGAAGCCGCCGCGCAGGTTGGAAAGGCCATCGCCGAAAAGGCCAAGGCCGCAGGTATCACCCGGGTCGCGTTTGATCGTTCCGGTTTTAAATATCATGGTCGCGTTAAGGCATTAGCAGATGCTGCGCGTGAAGCTGGGCTGGAATTTTAGAAGGTTTCGTTATGGCAGGTTTTGAAGATACACAAAGTGCGGATGGTTTGCAGGAACGTCTGGTCGGGATTCGTCGAGTCGCCAAGGTTGTTAAGGGTGGTCGGATTTTTGCCTTCTCTGCATTAACCGTTGTTGGTGATGGGAATGGACGTGTAGGCGTTGGTCGTGGCAAGGCGCGTGAAGTGCCGGTTGCGATTCAAAAGGCAATGGAAAGCGCCCGCAAAAACATGAAGCAGGTATCGATTGTCAACGGCACATTGCAATATCCGGTGACTGCTGAACACGGTGCCGCCAAGGTTTATATGCAGCCTGCCTCTGAGGGTACAGGTGTTATCGCCGGTGGCTCTATGCGTGCAGTTTTCGACGTTGTTGGAATCCATAACGTACTCGCCAAGTGTATCGGCAGCACCAACCCGATCAACGTCGTGAATGCGACGATTAAAGGTCTGGCCGCAATGTCTTCACCTGAAGATGTCGCCGCCAAACGTGGTAAATCAGTAAAAGAAATTCTGGAATAGAACCATGACAAGCAAAAAGACAGTCAAGGTGACGTTGGTTCGTAGCATGAACGGGCGCATCGCTTCACATAAGGCCTGTGTGACTGGCCTGGGCCTGCGTCGTATGCACCACACCGTTGAGGTTGAAGATACCCCATCCGTGCGCGGCATGATCAACAAGGTCTCCTATATGTTAAAGATTGAGGAGAACTAAATATGTTTCTTAATACATTGAAGCCCACCGCTGGTGCCAAAAGCGCCGCCAAGCGTGTTGGTCGTGGTATTGGCTCCGGTCTTGGCAAGACATGCGGTCGTGGTCATAAAGGTCAGAAGGCTCGTGCCGGTGGTTTCCACAAGGTCGGGTTTGAAGGTGGCCAGATGCCACTGCAACGCAGACTGCCCAAGGTGGGGTTTAGCTCACGCCTGGCACGAGTGACTGCAGAGGTCAGATTGCATGAGCTGAACGGAATGGATGTCGATGTTATCGATGTCGCTGCCCTGCAGGCCGCCAACCTGATTAGCCGTAAGATCAAACGCGTCAGAATCATGGCGTCCGGCAAGCTGGAAAAGAAGGTTGTTTTAAAAGGGATCAAGGTCACCAAGGGTGCCCGTGAGGCCATTGAAGCGGCCGGCGGCAAGGTCGAGGACTAATAAGTAATGGGAACCTCTCGTGCAGCCGTGACGGCAGCGATGGCGGCTGGTCGTTTTACCGAACTTCGTCAACGCATCTTTTTTGTCATTGGTGCCTTGCTGGTATTTCGCATCGGTTCATTTATTACCGTGCCCGGGATAGATCCGAGTTCGCTTGCCCAGATGTTTGAACAACAGAAGGGGACGATTCTCGACATGTTTAACATGTTTGGTGGCGGGGCGTTGAAACGCTTGTCACTGTTCGCCCTGGGGATCATGCCATATATTTCGGCTTCCATTATTATACAACTGCTGACCAAGGTTCACCCCAAGCTTGAGCAGTTGAGTAAAGAGGGTGCCTCGGGCAAGCGTAAAATTACGCAGTACACCCGCTATGCGACACTGGGTTTAGCAACATTCCAGGCACTGGGTGTGGCCGTTGCTCTGTCACGCCAGCCCGGCCTGGTGACGATTGATGCCAACACATTTTATTTCACTACGGTGGTGACCCTGGTCACCGGGACCATGTTCCTGATGTGGCTGGGTGAACAGGTGACTGAACGGGGTATTGGTAACGGTATCTCGATGATTATTTTCTCCGGGATCGTTGCGGGATTACCTCAGGCGCTCGGTTCTACTCTGGAGCTGGGGCGTACCGGCGAACTGAGCCACGCATTCATTTTGTTGTTGTTTGTGCTGGTCTTGGCGGTCATTGCCTTTGTGATATTCATGGAGCGTGGCCAGCGACGGATTACCGTTCACTATGCCAAGCGCCAACAGGGTAGAAAACTGTATGCGGCACAGTCCAGCCATTTGCCCTTGAAGATTAATATGGCCGGCGTCATTCCACCGATTTTTGCCTCGGCAATCATTCTCTTTCCGGCCACACTGGCGGGCTGGTTCGGTGGTGCAGGTGCTGAAGGCGGCGGTGTAGGCTGGTTACAGGACGTGGCAACTATGTTGTCTCCAGGCCAACCGCTCTACGTGATGATGTATGCTGCTGCGATTGTCTTTTTCTGTTTCTTTTATACGGCGTTGATGTTTAACCCAAAAGAAACCGCGGATAACTTGAAGCGTTCGGGTGCCTTTATTCCCGGTATACGTCCCGGTGAACAGACCGCCAAGCACATTGACAGTATTCTCGGTCGCCTGACTCTGGTAGGCGCGATCTACATCACCTCGGTGTGTTTGTTGCCGGAGTTTATGATTTTATACTGGAACGTACCGTTCTATTTTGGTGGTACGTCCCTGTTGATTATTGTGGTTGTGGTAATGGATTTCATGGCCCAAATACAGGCCCATTTGATGTCCCATCAATACGAAGGGCTCATGAAAAAGGCCAACCTGAAAGGGCATGGCCGTAGTGGTCTGCAGTAACAGATTTTAATTGGAGTTTCGGACATGAAAGTACGTGCATCAGTAAAAAGATTATGTCGGGAGTGTAAAATTGTCCGTCGTAACGGTGTGGTCCGTGTGATTTGTAAAGATCCGCGCCACAAACAGCGTCAGGGATAGTTTTTACCCGATTCCTCGGGGACCTGCAAATCCGGATTTTAGGGCTCGAAAGGGCCTTCTGGTCTTGATAGTGCAGGCAGTTATCAGTAGAATTGCCGGTTTCGCGCCCTTGGGCGTGACTGGCTGAATTTTGATTGTAGGAGTGGCTAGATGGCCCGTATAGCAGGTATCAACATACCAGTGAACAAACATGCTGAGATTGCCCTCACGGCAATTTATGGTATTGGCCGGACCCGTGCGCAGGAAATCTGCAAAAGTGCCGGTGTTACACCGACCAGCAAGATCAAGGATCTGGCGGAAAACGAGATCGAAGCGCTGCGTACAGAAGTGGCCAAGTTTGCGGTGGAAGGTGACCTTCGCCGTGAAGTTTCCATGAATATCAAGCGCTTGATGGATCTGGGTTGTTATCGTGGTATCCGCCATCGCCGTGGCCTGCCGCTGCGTGGTCAGCGTACCAAGACCAATGCACGCACCCGTAAGGGCCCGCGTAAGATGATTAAGAAATAGTATTTAACGAATACAGGCTAAGAGTTTAATTTTATGGCAAGCAAAACCGGCTCTCGTACACGCAAGAAGGTAAAACGCGATGTGTCTGATGGTATCGCACACATCCACGCTTCTTTTAACAATACCATCGTCCTGATTACTGATCGGCAGGGTAATGCCCTGTGCTGGGCAACCTCCGGCGGCTCAGGCTTCCGTGGTTCTCGTAAAAGCACCCCTTTCGCCGCCCAGGTCGCCGCCGAGCGTGCCGGGGAAATGGCCCAGGAATACGGTATGAAGAATCTCGAAGTTTGCGTTAAGGGCCCGGGCCCTGGTCGTGAATCAGCAGTACGAGCCCTGAATGCCAAAGGCTTCCGGATTACCAGTATTTCAGACGTGACACCCATTCCGCATAATGGCTGTCGTCCACCTAAAAAACGTCGCGTTTAAGTTTTGGAGAACTACCTTGGCTAGATATATCGGTCCCAAATGTCGTCAGTGCCGCCGTGAAGGCGCGAAGCTGTTTCTAAAAGGCGAAAAATGTTTCGGTAGCAAGTGCGCTATTGAAAAACGCCCAGCCCCCCCGGGTATGCACGGTCAAAAGCGTGGCCGTTTGTCCGGTTATGCCACCCAGCTGCGTGAAAAGCAGAAGCTGCGTCGTATCTACGGTGTGCTTGAAAAGCAATTTAGAAACTACTTCAAGAGCTCAGACCGTCAGAAGGGATCTACCGGTGACAACCTGCTGCAACGCCTGGAGTCCCGTCTGGACAACGTAGTTTACCGTATGGGTTTTGGTGCTTCCCGCTCAGAGGCTCGTCAGCTGGTTCGTCATAAGGCCGTATTGGTCAATGACCGGACAGTCACGATCCCTTCATTCCAGCTTTCAGCCG
>JAHECZ010000067.1 GCA_024641475.1 Gammaproteobacteria bacterium | reverse complement strand
CGCGGTGATGAAGTCATTGGCATTGATAACCTCAATGATTATTACGACGTTTCATTAAAACAAGCACGGCTGGAACGCGTGAAAGCGTTTGATAAATTCACCGATGTGCGTATCAGTATCGAAGACCGCGCCGCGATGGAACAGGTTTTTGCCCAACATAAACCACAACGCGTCATTAATCTTGCGGCTCAGGCCGGCGTGCGCTATTCACTCGTTAATCCGCACGCTTATATTGATACCAATATAGTTGGTTTTGTGAACATCCTTGAAGGATGCCGTCACCATGGCGTTGAGCATCTCGTTTATGCTTCAAGTAGTTCAGTCTATGGCGCCAATACCAATTACCCCTTTTCAGTACACAATAATGTCGATCATCCTGTAAGCTTGTATGCTGCCTCAAAAAAATCAAATGAATTAATGGCGCATACTTATAGTCATTTGTTTAATCTTCCCACCACCGGTTTGCGGTTTTTTACGGTGTATGGTCCCTGGGGTCGCCCCGATATGGCGTTATTTATGTTCACAAAAAACATCCTGGCCGGCAAACCCATCGATGTCTTTAATTATGGTGATCACAAGCGTGACTTCACTTACATCGATGATATTGTTGAGGGTGTAATTAGAACATTGGATAAGATTGCTGCGCCCAATCCTGGTTGGACAGGCAATGATCCTGACCCAGGCACCAGCAAAGGACCATGGTGTGTCTATAACATTGGCAATAATAATCCCTGCACACTACTGCGCTATATCGAAGTTCTGGAAAATTGCCTCGGTAAAAAAGCAGAGAAAAACATGTTACCACTGCAACCCGGCGATGTACCCTACACCTACGCAGACACCAGCGACTTGATGAACGATGTTGGGTATAAACCCGATACCTCGGTTGAAGTCGGCATACAACGCTTCGTTGATTGGTATCGGGGTTATTATAAAGTTTGATTGGTCGGGGCGAGAGGGTTCGTTACATTGTAACGGACGCCCGGTTGCATGGAAGCAATCGGGCCGGAAATCCTCTCGGCCCAACAGGGATGTTGGTCGGGGCGAGAGGATTTGAACCTCCGACCACCACCACCCCAAGGTGGTGCGCTACCAGGCTGCGCTACGCCCCGAATAAAAATTACTGGTATGGATGGAAAAGCGGCGCCAATCATAGCCTAGATAGCCAGGCATCAAAAGGCTTAAGACAGCAACAAGGCTTTGATTTCCTCTAATTCCTGCCGTAAAGCACGGATGGCTTCTCTTGACATTTTGCCTTCTGGGCGGACAGTTTCAGTTAATTGTAACCGTGCTCCGCCAATCGTATAGCCTTGTTCATACAACAAACTACGGATTTGCCGAATCATGACGACATCCTGCCGCTGATAGTAACGACGATTACCACGACGTTTGACCGGCTTGAGTTGTGGAAACTCCTGTTCCCAGTAACGCAGAACATGGGGCTTAACCTGACACAGGTCGCTGACTTCACCGATGGTGAAATAGCGTTTACCTGGTATGGGTGGTAATTCGTTATTGTTGCTTGGTTCCAGCATAGGCCTCAACACGTGCCTTCAGTTTTTGCCCCGGCCGGAACGTCACAACCCGCCGTGCGGTAATCGGAATTTCCTGACCAGTTTTTGGGTTACGTCCGGGGCGCTGCTTTTTATCGCGCAAGTCAAAATTGCCGAATCCCGACAACTTGACCTGCTCGCCACGCTCCAGGGCACCTCTGATCTCTTCAAAAAACTGTTCGACGATTTCTTTTGCTTCACGTTTGTTAAGGCCTAATTCCTCAAACAAGCGTTCTGCCATTTCCGCCTTGGTCAATGCCGCCATTGTTGTTCTCTTGTTTGTTTACCTGTGCGGTTATTGCCGTAAAGACGCGCCAAGATCGGCCTGCAATCGACCGACGATTCGCTGTATGACGTCTTCCACCTCGCTGTCTGTAAGAGTGCGCGAAAGATCCTGTAAGGTCAAGCCCATAGCGACACTTTTTCTTCCAGAATCAATACCTTCGCCCGTATATACGTCAAACAACTCGACGTTCTGAAGATGCTCTGGAGCAGCTTTAAAGACGCAATCTTGCAAGGCCTGGGCCGTGATCTGTTTGTCTACAACTACGGCAATATCTCTGCTGATCGCCGGATATCGCGACACCTCGCGATATTTCGGGATATGGGCCTGGAGGACCCCGCTAAGCTCAAGTTCAAACATAATCACTTCCTGAGTAAGCTCTAATGAAGCGGCAACACCTGGATGCATAACACCTATCCAACCTAAATTACATTCATTACGTACTATCCGGGCCGTTTTACCGGGATGGAGCGCTGGATGACTCCCTTCCATAAATTGAAAATCCTTCGGGTTACCTGTCAACCCAAATACTGCTTCCAGGTGCCCTTTCACGTCGTAAAAATCAAATGCCCGGTTTGGGATACCCCATTGTGGTGGAGTCGTTGCACCACAGACAATCCCTGATAACATCATAACCTGATTAAAATCAGGCTGTTGTGAAAGATATCTAAGACCGCACTCGAATAACATTAACCTATTTTGCTGCCGATTCAAGTTATGTTGCAGAACTTTAATCAAACCTGGCCATAAATTAGTCCGCATCACCGCCATATCCGCGGCTAAAGGGTTCGCCAAGGCCACTGCCGGCTGCTCGGGATCAAGAAGTTGTTGCAACTGTGGATCAATAAAACTGTACGTTATCGCTTCTTGATAGCCCAGGGCGGTTAACTGCTGTTTTAGCCGCCGGACATTAATATTGGCTTCGGGTGTATTTATCATCGCCAATGGCGCTTGTAATGGCCTCACAGGCAAATTGTTATAACCTGTTATACGGGCAATCTCTTCAATCAGATCTTCTTCAATAGTGATATCAAAACGGTACGCCGGTGCGACCACTGTCCAGCCACCGGTGACGGCCTCAACGTTCATTCCGAGCAACAGTAAGATTTCTTCAGTCTGTTTAGCAGGTAATGAACTCCCCAGCACCCGTTGTATTCTCGCCTGACGAAGGGAAATAGGCTCACGAATCGGTAATAAGGACGCTTCACACGCCTCGACGATGGGGCCAACCTCGCCACCGGCAATCGTCTGAATAAGCGCGGTAGCGCGTTCCATGGCTTGTCGGGGTAATTCTGCAGACACACCCCGCTCAAATCGGTGCGACGAATCGGTGTGTAAGCCGTATTGACGGGCCTTACCTGCCAGGACAGCAGGGGAAAAATGGGCGCTTTCCAGAAAGATGGACTGTGTGGTTGATCCAACAGCGGTGTCCGCACCACCCATAATACCGGCAAGTGCAATCGGATGCCGATCATCTGCAATCACGACAGTATCAGGCAACAGCTCGACCGTTTCATCATTGAGTAACGCCAATGACTCACCGGGTTTTGACAAGCGTACCTGAATATGTCCAGATAACTTGTCCAAATCAAACGCATGCATAGGCTGACCTAATTCAAGCAGCACATAATTTGTTACATCAACGATCGGTCCCAAGCTACGCAGACCACTGCGACGCAGACGTTCCTGCATCCATAACGGTGTTATTGCATGAGGATTTATGTTCCGAATAACGCGCCCGCAATAGCGTGGACAGGCGTTTGCAACCGCGATTGACACTTGCCGTTGTTCGTTATGCGTGGCCTTTACCGTCGGTATTTCAACCGCCTTACAAGGCAGTTTATTACGTACTGCGACTTCGCGTGCCACTCCGGCCACGCTCAGGCAATCGCCGCGATTCGGCGTCAGTCCTAATGTAATACTGACATCGTTGAGCTGTAATACCTCGCGGACATCCTTGCCGTTTTCAGCATCGGCAGGTAGTGGCAATAACCCGTCGGACACTTCCGCCAAGCCTAATTCTTTCGCGGAACACAACATACCGTGAGATTCCACGCCGCGTAATTTTGATTTTTTTATTTGCAAGCCATCTGGTAGTTGCGCGCCAATTAATGCCGTGGGCACCTTCATACCGGTCGCGACATTTTTTGCGCCACAGACAATGCTCAGATTCTCTTTGCCGCCAATATTTACCTCGCAGACGCGAAGCTTGTCCGCATCCGGATGTGGCTTAACTGACAGGACTTCGCCTACCACGATCGAATTAAAATCGCCCGCCACCGATTCAATCGCATCAACCTCCAGTCCCGCCATGGTTAGTTGTGCTGACAACTCGGTGGTTGAAATCGATGGGTTTACCCATTGCCGTAGCCATGCTTCACTGAATTTCATAAGGCTTCTTCAAATAAACTGTTTAAGGAAACGCACATCATTTTCATAGAACAACCGCAAATCATTGACGCCGTAGCGCAACATGGCCAGTCGCTCCACTCCCATACCAAATGCAAACCCCGTATAACGTTCACTATCAATGCCAACGTGTTTGAATACATTGGGGTGAACCATGCCGCAACCTAACACTTCCAGCCAGCCGGTATTTTTACAAACCCGACAGCCCTTGCCGCTGCACATGACACATTGAATATCCGCTTCGGCTGACGGCTCGGTAAATGGAAAATATGATGGTCGCATACGAACCTGCAAATCATCGCGTTCAAAAAATTTATGTAAAAATTCATTCAGGATTGCCTGCAAATCGATAAACGTAACATGTTCATCGACCAGGAACCCTTCCACCTGGTGAAACATGGGGGTATGAGTAATATCCGAATCACAACGATATACGCGCCCTGGTGCAATGATCCGCAGCGGCGGTTTGCGTTCTCGCATCACACGAATTTGCACCGGTGAAGTGTGGGTGCGCAATAAGATATTATCTTTTATGTAAAACGTATCATGCATTGCACGCGCCGGATGCGATGCAGGAATATTCAACGCTTCAAAATTATGAAAATCATCTTCAATTTCCGGTCCCACAGCAATTTCAAAACCAAGCTGGGAAAACAGATCCTCAATTCGATTCATGACTCGCGTAACAGGATGCAAATTACCTGCCCCATGACTGCGGCCCGACAGCGTCACATCAATTTTTTCACTGGACAGTTTATTCGCAAGGGCTGTTTGCTCGAGCTGTTGTTTTCGCGCATCAAGATCAGCCTGGATAATTTCCTTGGCTCGATTGATAACCTCGCCTGCTTTGGGGCGTTCTTCTGGCGATAACTGACCCAGTGTTTTCAACTGTGCCGTCAAACTTCCTTTCTTACCCAGGTAATTTACGCGCACCTGATCCAATGCTTGCAGATCCGATGCGGCAGCAATGGCATGTTTGGCTTCAATGATTAATACGTCTAATTGCATAGTTAATTATTTATCTGGTTTCAGACAAAAACGGGAAGGCTGCCTCAGGCAGCCTTCCCGTCGTGTCTTGCTAATAATATCGAACTTAACTTAGGAAAGGTTGGCCTTGGCTTGCTCAGCGATTTTGGCAAAACCAACTTTATCGTTGAACGCCAAATCCGCCAGTATCTTGCGATCGATTTCAATCGCAGCCTTCTTCAACCCTTGGATCAAGCGACTGTAGGAAAGTCCGCATTCACGCGCCGCTGCATTAATACGTGCAATCCATAATGCGCGGAATTCACGTTTTTTGACGCGACGATCGCGATACGCATATTGTCCGGCCTTGGTAACGGCCTGTTTGGCAATGCGAAATACATTTTTACGACGCCCACGAAAGCCTTTAGCTTGCTTAATTACTTTGCGGTGACGGGCGTGCGCGGTAGTTCCACGTTTAACTCGTGACATTGTCTATTCCTCCTGACGATTACAGATGCGGCAACATGCGTTGCACGGCTTCATGGTCGGAACCATTGACGTGCATAACAGGACGCAGGTGACGTTTTTGTTTAGTGGTCTTCTTTGTCAGGATGTGACGTTTGTAAGCATGGGCAGATTTGAATTTGCCCCCACCGGTTTTACGGAAGCGTTTTGCTGCTCCGCGATTGGTCTTCAACTTTGGCATCTTAGGAATCTCCTCTAGTGACGGTGCATCAAGCGCATGGCCGACGCAACGTGTGCCGTTAGTACAACAAACTACTTTTTCTTGGGGGTAAGCACCATAATCATTTGCCTACCTTCCATCTTGGGAAACTGCTCGACTATGCCATATTCTTCCAAATCCTTTTCGACACGATCCAGCAACTTCTGCCCTAATTCCATGTGAGCTAATTCGCGACCACGAAATCGCAAGGTTATCTTCGCCTTGTCACCATTCGTCAGAAATTTAATCAGGCTACGTAACTTCACCTGATAATCCTGCTCTTCTGTGCCAGGACGAAATTTAACTTCTTTAATGTGAATTACTTTCTGGTTTTTCTTGGCCGCATGTTTTTTCTTGTTTATTTCAAACAAGAATTTTCCATAATCCATTACGCGACAAACCGGTGGCTTCGCCTCCGGTGCAATTTCAACCAGGTCCAATTCCGCTTCAACGGCCATCTGTTGGGCTTTTTCGATGGGCAGTACACCCACTTGTTCGCCGTCAGGACCGATGACACGCACTTGCGGGGTACGAATCTCGTCGTTGATGCGTGTTGTCTTCGCTGTTACGATAAATTATTCCTCCAAATACAAACGCAAACGGCCGCGGCACGCCTTCTCATTGTTGGAGAAGCTGGGCAAAGTTCTCGACGCTCATCACACCGCGATCTTCGCCACTACGCGTACGCACGGCCACCGTGCCATCTTGCATCTCCCGATCCCCGGCAACTAGCAGGTACGGAACCTTCTGCAAGGTATGTTCGCGAATTTTAAAGCCTATTTTCTCATTTCTCAAGTCAACATTTGCTCTAACCCCAAGTTTTTGCAGGTTAGATACCACCTGTTGGATATAGTCGCCTTGCCGATCCGTGATGTTTAACACCATCACCTGGACCGGAGCCAACCAAACCGGGAAGGCACCCGCGTGGTGTTCCGTCAATATTCCGATAAATCGCTCTAACGACCCCAAAATGGCTCGATGCAACATCACCGGGGTTTGGCGACTCCCATCTTCTGCCACATATTCTGCCCCCAGGCGTCCAGGCATGGAGAAATCAACTTGAATCGTGCCGCATTGCCAAACCCGATTCAGACAGTCTTTCAGCGAGAATTCAATTTTAGGACCATAGAACGCCCCTTCGCCTGGTTGCAGCTCCCAAGGGAGTCCTCTGGCGTTTAATGCGGTTTCCAATGCCTTCTCAGCTTTGTCCCAGCCTTCATCGGAACCAACACGCTGGGGTGGACGGGTAGAAAGTTTCAGCAAAACATCTTTAAAGCCAAAATCGTCATAGACCTTGAAAACCAGATCGATAAATTGACTCACCTCTGCCTGAATCTGATCCTCGGTACAAAAAATATGTGCGTCATCCTGAGTGAAACCACGCACACGCATCAGGCCATGGAGGGCTCCACTTTGCTCATTGCGGTGACAAGAACCAAATTCAGCCATGCGCAGGGGCAGATCCCGATAGCTTTTGATCCCCTGGTTATAAATCTGGATGTGGCACGGACAATTCATCGGTTTAATGGCGTAATCCCGTTCCTCCGACTGCGTGGTAAACATATTGTCGCGGAATTTGTCCCAGTGGCCGGATTTCTCCCACAAGACTCTTCCCACCACTGTCGGCGTTTTTACTTCTTCATAGCCGTTGGATTTGATGACCTTGCGAACATACTGTTCAATCTGCTGGTAGATGGTCCAGCCTTTGTCATGCCAGAACACCATGCCCGGCGCCTCTTCCTGCATATGAAACAGGTCGAGCTGCTTGCCAATTCGGCGATGGTCACGCTTTTCGGCTTCTTCGAGTCGATGCAGGTAGTCTTTGAGATCGTTCTTGTTCGTCCACGCTGTGCCATATACCCGCTGCAGCATTTCGTTTTTCGAATCACCGCGCCAGTAGGCACCGGCGAGTTTCATCAGCTTGAAGGCTTTCAGCTTGCCGGTAGAAGGCACATGCGGACCACGGCATAAATCGATGAACTCGCCTTGTTGATACAGCGAGATGTCCTGATCTGTTGGAATACTCGCAATGATCTCCGCTTTATATTTTTCACCCATATCCTGGAAAAATTTCACAGCGGCATCGCGGGCCATGACTTTGCGTTGCACCGGAAAATCTTTCTTGGCGAGCTCTTCCATCTTTTGTTCAATCTTGGCCAGATCGCTTTCGCTAAAACCGGGTGGATAGGCAAAATCGTAATAAAAGCCATCATCGATCACCGGACCGATGGTGACCTGAGCTTGAGGGAATAATTCCTTGACGGCTTGCGCCAGTAAATGCGCAGTGGAATGGCGAATAACCTCCAATCCTTCTGCATTTTTATCGGTAATGATTGCCAATCCGACATCGACGTCGATGCGGTAACTGGTGTCGACGAGTGTGCCATTCACCTTGCCGGCTAAAGCCGCTTTGGCCAGACCAGCACCGATATCGGCAGCGACTTCGGCAACAGTAAGTGGATTGGCGTACGAACGTTGGCTGCCATCAGGCAGTGTAATGACTGGCATAATGTTCTCCTAAATTTGTATCGACCAGTACTATTGGCCGTATGTGTTACGTCTATTCCGACCTATACCAAAGGCCGGTGTTTTTCTCGTCAGTCCTCCATACCAAGGAGTAACTTAGGAGTGTTGTATAGGCCCTAGAACCGTGGCCCTAGGACCTGTGTTATTTGGTAGGCGCGAGAAGACTCGAACTTCCGACCCCCACCATGTCAAGGTGGTGCTCTAACCAACTGAGCTACGCGCCTGCGAAGGCCGCACAAGATACCGGATGTGGCGCCATGCTGGCAAGAACAAAAACCATCTAGCCGTCGCTGATGGCCTCTTCCATACCCACCACGCTCAAACCGCGCTGCCTTAATTTTACAATATCATCGCGTATCCTGGCCGCTTCCTCAAATTCCAGATTTTGCGCATGGTGATACATTTGAGTTTCCATAGTAGAGATTCGCTTGGCCAGTTGCTCGGGGGAAAGATGGGCATACGTAGCCAATTCTTCGGCCACCGCGGCATAGGCGCGCGAGCTAAGTCTCCCCGCTGAATATGCCCCTTCCATGATATCGGGCACGGCTTTGCTAATTGAGCGTGGTGTGATGTTATGTTCGACATTGTATTGCGTTTGTTTGTGGCGGCGGCGATCCGTTTCATCCATGGCGCGTTGCATCGAGCCGGTGATCCGATCTGCATACAAAATGCACTTGCCATTAATGTTACGTGCCGCCCGGCCAATGGTCTGTATCAAAGCACGCTCGGAACGCAGAAATCCTTCCTTGTCGGCATCCAGGATCGCAATCAGTGACACCTCCGGAATATCCAACCCTTCCCGTAATAAATTGATTCCGACCAAAACGTCAAATTCTCCCAGGCGTAAATCACGGATAATTTCCACGCGTTCAACCGTATCCGTATCTGAGTGCATATAGCGTACGCGCACATGGTGATCGCTCAAATAATCGGTCAGATCTTCCGCCATACGTTTTGTTAACGTCGTGACTAACACGCGCTCCTTAACTTTCGCACGCAGATGTATCTCAGAAAGCAGATCATCGACCTGAGTCACCGCCGGGCGCACTTCGATCACGGGATCAACCAGGCCCGTTGGTCGAACCACCTGTTCAACTATCCGGCTCGAATGTGTTTTCTCATATTCTGCCGGCGTCGCGGAAACATAAATGGTTTGCGGCGCCAGCTTTTCGAATTCATCAAATTGCAATGGCCGATTATCCAGTGCCGAAGGCAGGCGAAACCCATAGTTGACCAGATTTTCCTTACGGGAACGATCGCCGCGATACATCGCGCCTAATTGGGGAATGGTCACGTGGGACTCATCGATAACCAGTAACGCATTATCCGGCAAATATTCGATCAAGGTCGGCGGTGGTTCACCGGGATTACGGCCGGACAAAAACCGGGAATAATTCTCAATGCCCGAGCAATAACCCAACTCGAGCATCATTTCGATATCAAAACGGGTGCGTTGCTCCAGACGTTGCGCCTCGACTAATTTATTTTCTGCGTAAAAATAATCAAGACGCTGACGGAGTTCCGCCTTGATTTGTTCAATGGCATTCAGGATTGTCTCTCGCGGTGTAACGTAATGGGTCTTCGGATAGATGGTCATTCTTGGCTGGCGACTTAACACTTCCCCTGTCAGCGGATCAAAATAACTGAGGTTCTCAATTTCATCATCAAACAATTCAACCCGCACGGCATCCCGCTCGGAATCAGCCGGATAG
The DNA here is from genome assembly GCA_024641475.1 of Gammaproteobacteria bacterium. Lineage (GTDB taxonomy): Bacteria > Pseudomonadota > Gammaproteobacteria > UBA6429 > Thiohalophilaceae > JACQBC01. Next base: position 1,408 of record JAHECZ010000067.1, on the reverse strand, counting down.
ATATCAATCACCTCGCCACGCACGCGATAGGTACCACGGCGCAATTCGGTATCGTTGCGGGTATATTGCAATTCGGCCAACCGACGCAGAATAACGCGCTGATTGACTGTATCGCCTCGCACCAGATGCAATACCATGCTGAGATAGGCATTGGCATCGCCCAAACCATAAATCGCTGAAACCGTGGCGACAATGATCGTATCGCGACGTTCCAGCAACGCCTTTGTCGCTGACAGGCGCATCTGTTCGATGTGTTCATTGATCGAGGAATCTTTTTCGATGTAGGTATCGCTCGAAGGAACATAGGCCTCGGGTTGGTAATAATCGTAATACGACACAAAATACTCAACCGCGTTTTCCGGAAAAAAACTGCGCATCTCGCCATAGAGTTGTGCCGCCAACGTTTTATTGTGCGCCAGGATCAAGGTGGGCCGTTGCACATGTTGAATCACATTCGCAATGGTAAAGGTCTTGCCCGACCCGGTTACCCCCAACAACGTGAGTCCGGCCTCACCTGCGGTAATCCCATCTAGCAGTTCGGCAATGGCCTGTGGCTGATCCCCGGCCGGAGAAAATTCGGTATGAAGTTGAAATTGCGTGGACATGTACTTTCGATGTGAACCCTGTTTCAAGTATATTACGCGTCTTTGCGCGCACCCCGGAGCTATTGCTTGGAAATCACCCTGTCAGATCGCGTTAAACGCATCAAACCTTCCCCCACCCTGGCGGTAACTGCCCGTGCGGCAGCACTGCGTGCGGAAGGCAAGGATATTATTGGCCTGGGAGCGGGTGAACCGGATTTTGATACCCCGGAGCATATCAAACAGGCGGCCATTGCGGCCATCCAACGGGGCTTCACCAAATATACGGCAGTGGATGGTACCAAAGAGCTCAAAACTGCTATCGTCAACAAATTCCGGCGCGACAATCAGCTAACCTACAAGGCCGACCAGGTACTGGTATCCTGCGGCGGCAAACAAAGCTTTTACAACCTGGTCCAGGCTCTCCTTAACCCGGGTGACGAGGTCATTATTCCTGCCCCGTATTGGGTGTCATACCCTGATATGGTGCTACTGGCAGATGGCGTACCGGTGATTGTTGAAGCCAATATCGATCAGCAATTCAAAATCACCCCGACACAACTTGATGCCGCAATCACATCACGGACTCGTTTATTCGTTATCAATAGTCCGTCTAACCCGACCGGCATGGCCTACTCCAAACAAGAGCTGATGGCCTTAGGTGAGGTGTTGCGCCGTCATCCGCATGTGCTGATTGCGACTGATGATATGTACGAGCACATTCTGTGGACGAATGAACCATTCTGTAACATTTTGAATGTCTGTCCTGATCTCTACGAACGCACCATCGTACTTAATGGTGTCTCAAAAGCCTATTCGATGACGGG
>JAHECZ010000113.1 GCA_024641475.1 Gammaproteobacteria bacterium | reverse complement strand
CTGGCGGTTATGCTGGGAATATTTAACGGTATAATCAGTCGTAGACTTGTAACGCAACTGCAACCACATACTGACTGACAATGTATTACGCCATTGCTGAAACATATCGTCCCCACGGCGCTGATCGCATGGGCCTGACTATCTTTTTGGCACTAGTGCTGCACGCAATCGTAATTCTGGGCATCAGTTTTGCCCCGGAAGATCCGTCACGCCGCGATTTGACCAGTACCATGGAGATCACGCTGGTAGACTCCCATGCCAAGCAAGCACCGGATAAAGCAGATTACCTCGCACAGGCTAATCAATTGGGCGGCGGTAATGTCTCGGAAAAAACTCGTCCGACCAGCCCCTTTTCCAATCCCATGCCGACCAATGAGAAAGGCATCGCCCCGAACAGCGAATTGGCAATGACTCCGCCACCGTTGGTTAAAATGCAGAAACAGACCGAGTTGGTGACCGCGCAAGATTCGCCGTTTGCCGAAGACAGCGATGATCATAAACGCAAGGTAACCGATCAAACACCCAGCCTGACAGCTGCGCAGTTATTTGAACGCAGCCGTGAAGTGATTGCCATGACCCGCGCAGAGATCAGCGATCATAATCAGGTATTCCAGCAGGCTGAGCAACATACGGGTTACACGGGAGTCAATGCACAGGAATATCGTTACGCGGCGTATATCGAATCCTGGCGTGACAAAGTCGAACGCGTCGGTAGCCTGAATTACCCGGAAGAAGCCATTCGCGATAATGTCAGCGGCAAATGTTATGTCGAGGTACTGATCAACGCCGATGGTTCGGTGCGCGCCGTGAATATCCTGCGCTCCTCCGGCAGTAAAATTATTGATGCCACGGCGACGCGCATTGTCAAAATGGCGGAGCCATATCCACCGCTACCTGCCGAGATCCGCAAAGAAACCCAGGTGCTGCCGATCCGGCTGGAATGGAATTTCCGCGTCAAACAGGGCTTGAGTACCCGCGCGCAGTGATGACCCAAACAGCCAACCTGACCAATCAGTTTTTGATTGCCATGCCAACTCTGGCAGATCCGAATTTTCATCATACCGTTACCTATATTTGCGAGCACAACAGCGATGGTGCCATGGGCGTTGTCATTAATCGTCCGCTGGATCTCTGTTTTGGTGATCTGCTGGAGCATATGGATCTGGGTGAAGTTATCGAGAGTGTCAAAACGATCCCGATATACCAGGGCGGACCGGTACAACCTGAACGAGGCTTTGTGATCCACGAAGGCCTGGGTAACTGGCACACCACATTACCAGTGACCGAACAGATCGGTTTGACCGCCTCGCAAGACATCATCGATGCCATCGCACACGGCAAAGGCCCATCACGTTTTTTGATTGCGTTGGGGTATGCCGGTTGGGGTAACGGTCAGCTCGAACATGAACTGGCCGAAAACACCTGGCTGAGCGGCCCGGCTGATTCGCAGATTCTATTCAATACGCCCGACACGCAACGCTGGAGTGCCGCCGCCGCATTGCTGGGTGTCGAGATCGGTTTATTGTCACCGGACGCAGGCCACGCTTGAATTCACCCCGCACCCTACTGGGTTTTGATTACGGCAAAAAACGCATCGGAATCGCCGTCGGACAGGAAATCACCGGCACCGCGCGCGCACTGGTGACCTTGAACAATGTCCAGCAACAACCCGATTGGGACAAAATTTCCGCATTGATTACCGAGTGGCGTCCACAGATGCTGGTGGTAGGGTTACCGGTTAACATGGATGGCAGTCCCCATGATCTTGAAAATTCAGTACGAGACTTTGGGGAATCCCTCAAAACACGCTACAATCTGCCCGTTGAATGGATCGATGAGCGCTTGAGCTCACGCGAAGCCGAAGAAATCCTGGCCGCTCAGATTCCGGCCCGGCATCGCCAACGAGAAAAACAGGAAATCGACAAACTTGCCGCGGCCATTATTTTGCAAAGCTGGCTCCACCATCACCCACGCCGGGGATAATTTCTAATGGCATTACCCCAACCCGACGACCTGATTCAGGCGATGCAACGTGACCTGCGCGAGTTGCTGACACAGCGCGCTATTGGTGAAGCCTACATGATTGGGATCCATACCGGTGGCGTCTGGATTGCACAGGCACTGCATCAAGCACTGCAACTGCCCACCCCGTTGGGCACACTCAACATCACTTTTTATCGCGATGATTTCACCACCATCGGCATGCATCCGCAGGTGACACCATCGAATTTACCCTTTAGCGTCGATGACAAACACATCATTCTGGTCGACGACGTGCTGCATAGCGGCCGCACCATTCGCGCTGCCATGAATGAACTCTTTGATTATGGCCGGCCGGCCTCGATTATTCTGGCCTGCCTGGTGGAACGCCGCAGCGGCCGGGAATTGCCAATCTGTGCTGATATTGTCGGCGCACATCTGGATTTATCTGCCCGGCAACACGTCAAACTCAGTGGCCCTGCGCCATTGGAGCTCAAGCTACAGGAGGTGACGTGATCGATCGGGATATACAGTTCGATGCGTCGGGCCAGTTACGGCATTTTCTCACGATTGAAGGGCTTCCCCGTCAGACGCTGATCGATATTCTCGATACCGCCGAGAATTTCGCGACAGTGACTGAACAAAGTGTCAAGAAGGTTCCGCTGTTACGCGGCAAGACCATTGTGAATTTATTTTTCGAACCCAGTACCCGCACCCGCACGACCTTTGAAGTTGCCGCCAAGCGATTATCCGCCGATGTACTGAACATCAACATAAATACTTCCTCGACCACCAAGGGCGAGAGTTTGCTGGATATGCTGCATAACTTCGAAGCGATGCATTGCGATATGTTCGTGGTACGCCATGATCAAAGCGGCGCAGCACATTTCATCGCACAACATGTCGCACCACATATCAGCGTGATCAATGCCGGTGACGGTCGTCATGCGCATCCTACCCAGGGTATGCTTGATGTGTTCACCATCCGTCGCCACAAAAAATCCTTTCAGAATCTGGTGGTCGCGATTGTCGGCGACATCATGCACTCGCGCGTTGCGCGTTCGGAAATTCATGCATTGAATATTCTGGGCGTCCCGGAAATCCGGGTTATTGCGCCACAGACAT
>JAHECZ010000112.1 GCA_024641475.1 Gammaproteobacteria bacterium | reverse complement strand
TGATCAGTCTGGCGTATGCGTAGTTAACAATCTACGCAGCGAGATAAAATCTACTTCTAGAATTCACTTTAATGAACATTAAAAATAAGATGTAACATAATGAAATATAGGTAAAACAATCATTACAGTATCGCTTATCGTGCCATCATTATATGCGCATAATGTATATTATGTTAAATACTATTTATTCGTGGATTTTGGTCTAATGTCGTTGCTGGTTGGTCAGCGCGGCTTTAACTTGTTGTGCAACCGATATGATTTCTTCAAGGTTGTCACCCAGGACACTAAAGTGCCCCATTTTACGACCATGACGCGCTTCACGTTTGCCGTATAGGTGTAATTTAATATTAGGGTGATTTAGAAGGTGCTCCCAGGCGGGTGGATGTCCATCCTGCTGCCAGATATCACCCAATAGATTGACCATCACCACCGGGGATAAGAGCTGTGTATCGCCAAGGGGTAAGCCACATAATGCACGTACTTGTTGTTCAAATTGATCGGTAACACACGCATCCAGTGTGTAATGACCGCTATTGTGAGGTCGAGGCGCAATTTCGTTAACAACCAATTTATTACCCGCCAAGACAAAAAATTCGACAGCCATAACACCAACGTAGTCGAGCTTGTCAGCAATGGCGCTTGCCATAGCGCGAGCCTGTTGCTGGATTTCAGCACTAACACGTGCCGGAACGATACTGATGTCCAGGATGCCATTGCGGTGTAGATTTTCCACTATCGGATAGATTGCTACGGTGCCATCAAAACTGCGGGCGACGACGACGGATACTTCGGTTTGAAGTGGCAACTGTGACTCAAGTACACAGGCTTCTTGCTTGAGAGATTGCCAGGCATTGGCAGCGTCATTCTGGTTATGGATAGTCACCTGCCCTTTACCATCATAGCCAAAACGGGAAACTTTCAAAATTGCGGGTATGCCAATTTGTTGCAGTGCCGCAGACAAATCTTGCGAAGTCTTGATTGTTGCAAAAGCGGCAGTTGGAAATCCCTGGTCACGCAAGAACGATTTTTCATGAATACGATCTTGAGTGATGGAGACGGCATGCGCGCCGGGACGAACAATACATTTGCCAGCCAGCCACTCAAGCGTTTGCGCTGGAACGTTTTCAAATTCGGTACTTATCGCATCACAGGTTTTGGCCAGGTATTCCAATGCAGTGGCATCGGTATAATCAGCGCAAAGATGGTCAGTGGCTAGTTCACCCGCCGGGCTGCTGGGATCAGGATCCAAAACAATAACGTTATAGCCCATGGTGCGCGCCGCAATGGTGAACATGCGGCCAAGTTGCCCACCACCGAGCATCCCGAGGGTACCACCGGGTAAAATCCTCATTTGGGTAACTTCATCGCCTTCACTTTCTTGATTAGCTGGCGACGATAGCCTTTTAAGCGGGCCGCTAATTTGCTGTCCTGTCTTGCCAGCATGGCTACGGCGAACAATGCGGCATTGGCAGCCCCTGCTTCACCAATAGCAAATGTCGCTACTGGTATACCTTTTGGCATCTGCACGATAGATAACAGTGAATCCAGACCTTTTAGGCTGCGCGATGTTACCGGTACGCCAAGGATTGGCACGGTTGTTTTTGCCGCCAGCATGCCGGGTAAGTGCGCAGCACCGCCGGCGCCGGCGATAATACATGCCAGACCGCGTGCTTCAGCCGATTCCGCATAGGCGTAGAGCATATCCGGCGTACGGTGCGCTGAGACGACTTTCGCCTCATAGGGAATGCCATATTCTTTCAGAATGTCCACAGCATGCGACATGACCTTCCAGTCACTGTCGCTGCCCATGACCACACCTACTCGTGGTTTTGCCATTTTTTAACCTTAATTGCAGAGAAAACAAGGCGGTGGATTATACGATTGGACATTGTTATCGGCCAGTATTTATGCAGATATTTATGGATTTAGCGAAGGTTACCGGTGCAGCGCTGATGTTCTACTGACCTGTGGAATGGATGTCCTTGGATTGCCGTGTAAACGTTAATGTGCAATTGCCAACCCGTACCTGGGTATCGACGCGCAGTGGTGCAATGTCAATGCGCTTATCGTCGATATAAGTGCCATTTTTGGATTCCATGTCGCGAATATAATAGATACGACCCTGGCGAAAGATTTGCGCGTGTAACCTGCTTATCAGCGGGTCATCAATACGAATGTCGTTACTACGATGTCGACCGATATTGATACGTTTTTTTTGAATATAAAACTCGCTCTTTACCTGTTGATTGATCGTGATAATGATCATGTAGGATTCGCGGCGGTCGGTCTTGAACGCAGAGTCTATCTCATCCTCGTCATCGTCTTCAGGATTGACCAAGCCGTGTGGTACCCACTGTAATTCTTTAATTGCAGCTTCGAGGATGCGATGGTTGATAGACGATTCATCCGCAAGATAAGCGTTCGTCAACAAGTGATCCACCATGATATTGATCTGACGTGGACAGCCACCCGTATATGTCTGAATTGCGGCATAGACATCGTTATCGATTGCAACGGTATGATGTGGGCCAGCGACAGTTAACCGATGCATTATGTATTGACTGATCTCGTTTTCCTGCAAAGATTTTAATTTATAGGCAGCGCCAGGTGCAGGCATTTTTGGCTGGTGAAAAAATTCGGTGAGTTTTTCGGTACCAATCAAATAAATTGTACAGCTACCCGAAACCTCTTTAGTGGATTGACCAAAATCAGCCAGATCCGCCAGTACCGCGGGTTCGTAGGTATGTGCATCATCAACAACGATGATCACTTTTTGGCCTTGTTGCAATTTGGTTTGAATCGCGTTTTTGATACTTTCCAGTAAACGGCGACGCCCTAACCCTTCCACATCGAGTTCTAGATGTTGCGCCAGGGTCAGTAAAAATTCCAGCTCGGGCACGGCGCCGTCGGTGAACCGCAGTACCGGGTAAGTTTTATCGATACGTGATAAAAAATGTTCCAGCAGCATTGTCTTGCCGCAACCGACATGACCAGTCAGCAGCATGACGCCCTGCTTTTTAATCAAGGCATATTCGAGCATGGATAAGGCGTGGGCTTGTTCCGGACCCTCATAGAAAAACCGACCGTCACTGGTTAATCGGAACGGATGCTCTTTGAGGTGAAAATGTTCGTAATACATGTATGA
>JAHECZ010000066.1 GCA_024641475.1 Gammaproteobacteria bacterium | reverse complement strand
GATACTCAATAAAAGTACGATACCGCTTAACAGGCTGGCAATTGTCCGGTTTCTCACTTCAGGCTCCTTCCTTAAAAAATTCTATGTAAATTGAATTTCTGATTAGTTTGGTTTATTTACCAGGCACTTTAGCGGTGATGTCGAAGGTACCCAACGATTCCCCTTTTTCACCAAAGACCTCAAGCTCGACGTCGGGCACACGCCATTTCATGGTGGTCGGTTTACCTTTTAACGGGTAAGTCTGAATGACGCTCTTGGCTCCGGGATCGAATTGGTAAACCTTGTTACTGGCGGTATCACTGATAAATACCTGCGCGACAGCGTTTTTGCACATATCGCCCGCAAAATTTCCTACTTTGAATGCCTTCTCGGACTGGCCCCCTTCAATATTCAGCAGGGCAACCTCTCCCGTGGTTCCATAGGAAATCAGTATGGTTTGATTGCTGATGGTAATGATGTCACTGGCGGGGCGAGCGAGTTTGATGACGTAGGGCTTTTTATCTGAATTGAATGGAGACACAGTTACCGCGAGTTTGTCGGGGGTCAACGCCACAAACAGGTTACCGTTGGGGGCCATATCGCCGAACGGTGGGTGACAATTAGCTATCTGGGCAACCGGTTCTGCTTTCTTGTTACCAATCCAGTAACCTGTGGCCAGCAACCCCATAACAACGCCGAAACCGATTAATGCTTTGACTGTGTACCGCATAATCTTCCTTGACTCCCCGAGTCTAAAAACAACTGTTCATTCTTATTTTTAATGGGCGGAATCTACTGCTATGCCCACTACGCTGTCAAGCAGGCATTCATTAAATCAAGAATTAAATCTCAAGAATAATTCTCATTCTTGATTTTGTAATAATATGCGATCGCCAATTCCCGAGATCAAACGCCTTAGCCTTACTCTCACTCGTGACAAAAAAACCGTATATTTAGAATTTTATATGACCGTTTTATTTCTCTCGTAACAACATCATCTGCCCTTCGCGCATTAAATCAATGCGATTAAGAAACGAGGCGCCAAGTAAAATTTCGTCAGATGTCGGCGAGTCGATCACGGCGCCGTCGACATTTTGTAATTCGATCTCACCGACTTTGACGCTTTGCAGTTTCACCAAGAAGACCCGCACGTTGCCTCCGGCGGTACCGGCAACACTTTGATCGCCTTCGTAACGATAATTAATCCCCAGCTTGCGCGCCATGCGGGTGTTCATCGCGACCCAGCTGGCGCCGGTGTCGACCATGAATTGCACGGGTTGATTATTGATGGCACCGGGAATGGTATATAAACTATGATTGGGCCAGACGCGCGCTTCACCTTTGCGCTCGTCACTGGCAAAACTTGCGCTGATCTTCTGTCCGAGCGCATAGGTAATTCGTTTACCTTTGATTTCAAGTACGGCCTTTTCGCTGTCCGCGGTGATCAATTTAATCCCTTCGGGTGACGAATCGCCGACACGTAATTTACGTTGCTTGCCGTCGACATCGAGAATGGCCATGTTATTGAACAAGCCCAGCACCTGAATATCCCGTGCCAGCGCAGGTGTGATAGACAGGATAATGATCAGCAGACATCCCCAGTGTCGTTGCTGAAGTGTCATGGCTGGTTACTTGCGTGGGTTCTTGCGCAGGATGACATAGTGATCGCCCTTGGGCTTGGTGAGATCGATGCGCACACGTTGTTTGCTCCAGCCATGCGGTTTGGCGTGGGCTTCAACATAAATTAATTTGGTCCCCGGTGGGATAATGATTCCCGCCAGATTTTCCTTAAAGGATTTCACGCCGGTGTGTGGATGATATAGATTTTGTTGGGCGAGGACTTTCTTTTTCGCATCGACGATGCGCCAGTTATCGACGAAATGCTTGAAATCAATATCATCATGCACAAAGGTAACATGCGCGGTCCAGACACCACCGTTTTGTTCCATCGCGACGTTGTCGATTTTGACATCCTTGGCGACAGCGCAACTGCCCACCAGACATAAACATGCAACAAGCATTGAACGTAACATCAACCACTCCTCTTACAAAATTTACAGCACCCAACGAGATAACGCATACAGCACGCCGCTGGCGTACAACCCGGCAAATACATCATCCATCATCACGCCGAATCCGCCGTTGACCTTGCTGTCAAAATACGATGCCGGCCAGGGTTTGACGATGTCGAATAATCGGAACAGGAAAAATCCGGCGATGACGGTTTTGGCGGTCATGGGCACCCATAGCATCGTGACAAAGAATCCGGCGAATTCATCCCAGACAATCGCCGAGTGATCCTGCACGCCCAGCGCCCGCGTAGTGCGATCACAAAGATAAATGCCCAGCAGGATGGAAACAACCGTCAAGATGACCAACGCCGTCACACTGTGATACCGCGCCGCTATATATATAGGAATCGCCGCCAGCGTGCCGAAGGTGCCGGAGGCAATCGGCGCCAGGCCGCTGCCGAAGCCCATACTCAGAAAGTGGCCGGGATCCTTCAGCAGGGTTTTGGGATCGATCATATCGGTCATGGCATTAATCCTTGGTGACAAAATGTTGATAGCCTTGTGGTGCGATCCGCTCGGCAATGCCTGCCGTATTCACCAGCCACAAGCCGGGTTCAGTGGTTATCTCACCGATGGCGCTAACCGGCCATTGTTGTTGGCGACACTGTTGCTCAAATGTGGCGACGCGTTGTGAGGGTACCGTAAAGCATAGCTCGTAGTCATCACCACCATATAACACATGATCCAGCTGTCTGAGTTGTTCGGTTTCGATTCGCAGCAATTCGGCGGAACATGGCAATGCCGTTAGAGACAGGCGTGCACCGCAGCCACTGCTTGCGAGAATGTGACCGAGATCCGCCGCCAGACCATCGGAGATATCGATGCACGCGCTGGCGATGCCGACCAACGCCTGGCCAAGCTCAATACGCGGTGTCGGTCGGTTTAAACGCTGTCGCACTGCCTGTTGATCAATTTCTGTTACGGCTGAGTTTGCTGTAGTGATTAATTGCAATGCCAGCGCCGCATCGCCCAATGTGCCGCTGACATAAATACGATCGCCGGGTTGGGCGCCACGCCGAGATAAATACATATCGCGTTTGACCCAGCCACCGATTTGAATGCTGATGCTGAGTGGTCCGCGTGTCGTATCACCGCCGATGAGATCGAGTTGATACCGATCGGCCAGATCAAATAAACCGTTGGCAAACGCTTCCAGCCAGGCCGCATCAACTGTTGGTAATGACAACGCCAACGTGAACCACGCAGGCGTGGCACCCATCGCCGCCATGTCACTGAGATTCACGGCCAGCGATTTCCAGCCGATGTCGTCGGGATTCGTATCGAGGGGGAAATGCACACCGGCGTTGAGCGTGTCCACGGCGATCGCCATGTCATAGCCAGCCGGCGTCCGCAGGATCGCGGCATCGTCACCGACGGATAATCGCGTGGTCTTTGAATGCTGAATCGGGCGAGTGAAGTACGTCCGGATGATGTCGAATTCGCCCGGTGTCATAGTGCTCAGCGGGACTTGGCGCGGATCTCGGCCTGGCGTAATTGCACCGCAAGTTTATCGAGCACACCATTGATAAACTTGTGACCGTCTTCGGCGCCGAATTTTTTCGCCAGTTCGATGGCTTCGTTGATCACCACGCGATAAGGAATATCCAGACGCAATGACAATTCGTATGCCGCCAGCCGTAAAATCGCCAACTCCACCGGATCGACTTCATCCAGTGGCCGCGATAACAGCGGCGTAATGCAGGTGTCGAGATCGGCGATGTGATCGGGAACTTTGAGCATCAATTCGGACAAGTACTCGCGATCGATATTGGCAAGATCCTGCGTTTCATGCAGATGCACCAGTACGTCACGCGGATCGTTGCCGGACACCTGCCATTCATATAAACCCTGCATGGCCAGACGCCGGGCGCGTGAGCGGGCATTATTCATATCAGGTAAATTGCCGCATCAGGTTGACCATTTCAATCGCCGACATGGCGGCTTCAGCACCTTTGTTACCTGCTTTGGTACCGGCGCGTTCCACGGCTTGATCGATGGTATCCACCGTCAGCACACCAAAGGCGACCGGCAAACCGGTTTGCATCATCACTTGCGCAATGCCTTTAACGCATTCACCGGCGACGTACTCAAAGTGCGGCGTGCCACCACGAATCACACATCCCAGGGCAATCACCGCATCGTATTTTTTGGATTCGGCCAGACGCTTCACCGCCAACGGCAATTCAAACGCACCTGGCACCCATACCACATCGATTTCAGTATCCTGTGCGCCATGGCGTTTTAAAGTATCCAGCGCACCATCGAGCAAAGGCTGGGTAATAAAACTGTTGAACCGACCGACCACCAGCACAAACTTGCTGTTACGGCAAACCAAATCACCTTCGACAATTTTTGCTTTTGACATATGCGTAAACCTTTATCGTATTAGTGTATGTATTCGACCACTTCCAATCCAAAACCGGACAGCGCATGCATTTTCTTCGGCGCGCTCAACACGCGCATTTTACGTACGCCGATATCCAACAGGATTTGCGCGCCGACACCGAAGGTACGCAGATCATCGCCGGCTTCATGTTTCGGCAGATCCTCGCCCGCATCTTCAAGTGCATAATTTTGTACATGTTCGATCAAGGCCTCGGTATCATCGGCGGGCCGCAATATCACTACCACACCACTACCTGCCGCATCGATGCGTTGCAAGGCATCGGCTAATGGCCAGCCACAGTCCGCCCGTTGACTGCCGAACACATCACACAAGGTATTTTCCACATGAACACGCACCAACGTTGGTTCACCACGGATTATCTCGCCTTTGACCAGCGCCAGATGAATACGATTATCCAGATGATTGCAATACATGTGCATTTGAAAATGACCATAGCGGGTGGGCATGTTGCAACTGCCAACCCGTTCAACGGATTTTTCATTTTGAATTCGATAATGAATCAAATCGGCAATCGTACCGATTTTGATACCATGTTGTTGCGCGAAAATTTCCAGATCGGGACGCCGTGCCATCGTGCCGTCTTCATTCAGAATCTCGACGATCACTGAAGACGGTTCCATACCGGCGAGGCGCGCCAGATCGCAACCGGCCTCGGTATGACCGGCACGGGTTAACACGCCACCGGGTTGTGCCATCAGCGGAAAGATATGACCGGGTTGCACCAGATCCGACGCCTTGGCATCACGCGCCACGGCGCGTTGTACCGTCACGGCGCGATCCGCTGCCGAAATACCGGTAGTCACACCACTGGCGGCTTCGATCGACACCGTGAAATTCGTACCATGACGATCGTTAGTCGTACTGACCATCAAGGGCAAACGCAAGCGCTCGCAGCGATCCTTACTCAAAGTCAGACAAATCAGCCCACGTCCATACTTGGCCATGAAATTGATGGCTTCCGGCGTGACCATTTCTGCCGCCAGGATCAGATCGCCTTCATTTTCGCGATCTTCATCGTCCATCAGGATCACCATCTTGCCTTGACGGAAATCGGCGATCAGTTCATCGATACTATTGAGTTGCATGGCCTGCCTTCATGATTTGCCAAATAATCTTACTTAATAAAGCCGTGTTGCGCGAGAATTTCCCGGCTCAAACCGCTGTTATTTGCCACCGCCGCCTGTTCGCCAAGGACCAATCGCTCCAGATAACGTGCGATCAAATCGACTTCCAGATTCACCTTGTCACCGGGTTTGCGATCCGCCAGGGTCGTCTCGACCAAGGTATGCGGCACGATAGTCAACTCAAATTCCGCGCCGCGCACGGCATTCACGGTCAGGCTGATGCCATCCACACAGATCGAACCTTTCTGCGCAATATAGCGTGCCAGATTGTTGGGGGCGCGCAAGGTGAATTGCACGGCACGGCCTAATGGCGCACGTGCCACCACTTCGCCTACGCCATCCACATGACCACTCACCAAATGGCCGCCCAGACGCGTCGTTGGTGTCAACGCTTTTTCCAGATTCACTTGGCTACCGACCTGTAACTGTTGCAAGGTGGTTTTTTGTAACGATTCAGCCGAGACATCCGCCCAAAAACCATCGCCGGGTAATTGCACGGCGGTAAGGCAAACCCCGTTCACCGCAATACTGTCGCCCAATTGCACATCACTTAAATCGAGTTTGCCGCTGTGCACGCGCAACCGCAGATCGTCACCCTTGGGTTCGATGGCGGCGATATGCCCGACTGCAGCAATAATTCCCGTAAACATAGTTAATGTTGTTTCGCTTTAACTTTTGCAGTAATTCGCCAATCCACACCCACGGCACGCATATCGGTAATCTCCAACTCGATACGCTCCGCCATGTTTTTCAACATTGGCAACTTGTACAAGGCCCGTGCGTTATCACCGAAGATCAAAGGCGCCATATAGATCACCATTTCATCGATCAAACCAGCCTGTAACATCGCGCCACTGAGCGTCGCCCCGGCTTCAAGCAAGACTTCGTTCACTTCGATTTCGCCAAGTTTATCTAACAGTGCGTCGAGACTGACATAGTTACCCTTGCGCGGCAGCGTCAACACGCGTGCGCCGGTGTTTTGCAATAACTCAATCGCATCCAGATCGTCACTGCATGTCACAATTAAAGTTTCGCCCAACTCCGACAGCACACGCGCTTTCGGCGGTGTGCTCAAATAGGTATCCACCACGACGCGCAGAGGTTGTTGTAACTCGTCATCGATGCGTACAGTCAATGATGGATCGTCTTTTAAAATTGTACTCACCCCGGTGAGAATTGCTGAACTGCGCGCACGCAGGCGTTGTACATCCAGTCGCGCGGCTTCGGAGGTGATCCACTTGCTGGTGCCATCGGCCATCGCGGTACGACCATCCAGACTCATCGCCAGTTTGTTGCGCACAAACGGTCGACCGGTGTGCATGCGCTTGATAAAACCGGGATTGAGTTCGCGTGCCTGATTTTCCAGAAGACCTGTTTCGACATCGATTCCGGCATCACGTAACTGCTGCAAGCCATGTCCGGACACTTTCGGATTGGGATCCTGCATCGCGACAACCACGCGCGAGACCCTGGCACTGATCAACGCGTCGGTACACGGTGGTGTTTTGCCAACATGGCAACACGGTTCGAGTGTGACATAGGCGGTAGCGCCTTGCGCACGAGAACCCGCATTACGCAGCGCATGCACTTCAGCATGCGGTTCACCCGCTTTACGATGCCAGCCTTCGCCGATAATTTCCGCTTCACGCGCAATCACGCAACCCACGCGTGGATTGGGATCGGTGGTAAATAGCCCCTGCGCGGCAAGTTGCAGTGCCCGCGCCATGAACTGATGATCCAATACTGAAAAAGCCATGAGGATTACGCCGTGTTAAGGTTCCAACTCATCATCCGGCAGCAATGACTGCTGATGCTTTCTGACTTCCGCAGATGGTTCCTGTTTAAGACGCTCAATTTCCTCTTCAAAGGCATTGACGTCCTGAAAACTGCGATACACCGAAGCAAAGCGCACATAGGCTACCGGATCCAGATGTCGCAATTCCTGCATCACCCAGTCACCAACATCGCGTGATGCCACATCGCGTTCACCTTTGGCGCGCATGCGCTTCATGATGCGATTCACCGCGGCATCGATATCATCCGATGCAACCGGTCGTTTTTCCAGCGCACGCAAAATTCCCGCGCGCAATTTTTCTTCGTTAAATGGCTCACGCCGACCATCGCCCTTGATAATACGCGGCATGACCAATTCGGCGGTTTCGAACGTGGTAAACCGTTCACTGCAATTGGTACATTCACGGCGCCGCCGCACGCTTGCCCCGTCTGCAGTCAGACGTGAATCGATCACTTTGGTATCCTCAGCACCACAGAACGGGCAATGCATATGGGTACGATGATTTAATGTGCATACACCGGAAACTGCTTACACAGCGCCAGCACTTTCTGTTGCACAGCAGCAATCTTCTTGTCATCACCGATATGATCCAATACATCGGCGATCCAATTAGCGAGATCTCGCGACTCGGCTTCTTTGAAACCACGGGTGGTCATGGCGGGCGTACCGATACGAATACCGGAAGTAACAAACGGTGATTGCGGATCGTTTGGCACCGCATTTTTATTTACGGTGATATTGGCGCGTCCCAGGGCCGCATCAGCATCTTTACCGGTGATGCCTTTATCGATTAAATCCACCAGAAATAAATGATTGTCGGTGCCACCGGAAACGATTTTATAGCCGCGCTTGATCAGTGTGTCCGCCATTGCACGTGCGTTGGTGACAACCTGTTGCTGATATTGTTTAAAATCGGGTTGCAGTGCTTCTTTAAATGCGACCGCCTTGGCGGCAATCACATGCATCAATGGCCCACCTTGTGTGCCGGGAAATACCAAGGAATTTAATTTCTTTTCGATATCCGGATTGGCCTTGGCCAGAATCAAACCACCACGTGGGCCTCGCAAGGTTTTATGCGTTGTCGTGGTGGTCACGTCTGCGATATTAACGGGATTGGGATAAACTCCCGCAGCAACCAGGCCGGCGACATGCGCCATATCGACAAACAAATAGGCGCCAACCGCATCGGCGATTTCGCGAAACCGCTGCCAGTCCACGACGCGCGAATAAGCAGAAAATCCGGCGACGATCATTTTTGGCTTATGTTCCTTGGCCAAGGCCTCAACCTGGGCGTAATCGATATGACCTGTCGCGGTATCAAGACCATACTGAATCGCATTGAACAACTTGCCGGAAAAATTTACTTTAGCACCATGCGTCAGATGGCCACCATGGGCAAGGCTCATGCCCAGAATCGTGTCACCGGGATTGAGCAGCGCGAAATACACGGCGGCATTGGCCTGCGATCCTGAATGGGGTTGTACGTTTGCATATGCTGCACCGAAAAGTTGTTTGGCACGATCAATCGCCAACTGCTCAGCCACATCAACATGTTCACAGCCACCGTAATAACGTTTACCTGGATACCCCTCAGCGTACTTGTTGGTGAGTACTGAGCCCTGGGCCGCCATCACCCGTGGGCTGGCATAGTTCTCCGACGCAATCAGTTCAATGTGTTCTTCCTGTCGCGCATTTTCTTTAACGATTGCCTGCCACAGGTCGGGATCAAAATCCGCAATGTTCATGTTCTTGCCGTACATGCCAGCCTCGCATAAATATCAATGAATACATAATGTTGTACTGATTACGGCAAATTTCTTCTGGCCATAAAATGTCAGAAACTGAGCCGTAAAAAAAGACGGTAAGCTTACCCGATCCTTCGCCTAAATGCATGATTCTTTAAGGTAAAAATTGCAGACAGTGAAATTGTTGTCCAATAAAAAAGCCCTCTAATGAGGGCTTTTCAGATACTTTGCGCTAAAACCGATTATGACTTTTTGAGCAGGAATACAAATTTGCCACCTTCTTCCTTGGATTCCAGCAAGGAGTTGCCAGTCTGTTTGGCAAATGCTTCAAAATCTTTCACTGAACCGGGATCCGTCGCAATAATCTTGAGGGTCTGACCGCTGGACAATTCACCGAGGGACTTCTTGGCGCGCAGAATGGGTAGAGGGCAATTCAATCCGCTTGCATCGAGTTCTTTATCAGCCATGCTATTACTCCTTTAGTTTGCGTGTGAAATTTTGTTGGTATTTATGAATTGATGTGTTAACTATACCGTGCTTTCTGAACTTAGCTGTACCGTATCGGGTCAATAGTATACTTATAGCGTATTTTACAATTCTCGTATATTACCATATGTTTATTCAATAGCCACGCTATTGAAGCGGGTATGTAGAAAATTATGTTAGATTTTTCAATATGATAAGGTAATGTATCGGTATTAAGATATGCGTTTTTCTTCTGCGATAACTTTCCTCAGCTGCCTATTTGTGGTTTTTCTCACCGGTATTCCACCACTTTTGGCCGATACCCCGCTACCAGACATCGGTCAAAGCGGTAGCTCGATACTGACCCCTGCCGAAGAACGCCGCACCGGTGAAACCGTGGTGCGAAATATCCGTCGTGCCGGTGGCATTCTTGAAGATCCGCTATTAACAGATTACGTAAACAATTTGGGCTATCGCCTGCTTCCCTTTGCCGACAATCCAGCACAGCAACCTTTTCAATTTTTCCTGGTTGATGATAATACGATTAACGCTTTCGCATTGCCCGGTGGATTTATTGGTGTCAATAACGGTTTATTCCTCGCGACCGAATCCGAAAGTGAATTGGCATCCGTATTGGCACATGAAATATCCCATGTGACTCAACGACATTTTGCACGTGCCTATGAAAATGCCAGCAGCAACCAGATTCCGATGATTGCAGCAGTCATTGCAGCAATCATCCTGGCAAGTAAAGGCAATGAGTTAGGTCAGGCTGCGCTCACCAGCGTTGCCGCCGGCAACATCCAGCAGCAAATTAATTTTACCCGGCATAATGAAGAAGAAGCGGATCGAATCGGCATCCAAATGCTCAACAAAGCCAATCTGGATCCCGCTGCAATGGCTAAATTCTTCGATAAATTGGATAAACAGTCACGCTTGCTCGGCGATAATGTTCCCGATTTCTTACGTACCCACCCGGTGACAACCCAACGGGTTACCGATGCACAAGGCAGAGCAGCACAACTTCCCCACCCCAAGCTGGAAGATGATCGATCCTATCAATTGATGAAACAACGTTTGCGGATACTCACCACGGATAACCCTGCTGAGTTGTTGCAACACGAAGAAGCTGACATCAAGGCACATCCACTTAATCAAGCTACTCTGCCACAACATTATGGATATGCATTATTACTGATGCGCTTGCAAAAATATCCACAAGCAGAAGCAGTAATTACCCGCCTGTTAAAACTCGACCCTCACCGTATTGCATTTTTACTGGCACGTGCCGAGAATCAAATCAATTCCAAGCGACTTGATGCTGCTTTACAGACTTATGAAACCGCACTCAAGTATTATCCAAATAATAGCGCGATTACATATGGCTATGTTGCTGCTTTATTACAGGCCCAACAAAACAAACGCGCCAAAACCATTCTTGACAAGTATCTGAAAGTCCCGCCAAGCAATCCGGAATTTTACCAGTTTCTGGCGCAGACCGAGGCAAAACTTAATAAACCGGCTGAATCGCATGAGGCCATGGCGGAATTTTATTATTCACTTGGTCAGTATCATCAGGCCCTGGAGCAAATTAATCTTGCATTAAAATTCCCCAAACTCGATTTTTACACCTTGTCGCGTCTGGAAGCACGGTCTACGCAAATTAAAGTCGATATTCTTCCTGGCGCAGAAACTGAATCGACAGATCGCAAGAAATATCAGAATCTACTAATGCACTAATCAAATTTTTACTTGCGCTAGCCTATTATTTCGGTATGCTTAATTCCCTGTCATGACGGCTTATACTATGCTGTCATTTCGATAATAACGGAAAATTTCCCTGTTCGCTTAGGGAAAGACCTTGCAGCTATTCTAATGATGAGGAGGAGTCTATGCGGAAACCCGCAAAAATCATTGCAATTGCCAGTACTGCGGCCCTATTAGCAGGTTCAATTGCTTTTACAAATATCGCCACCGCCGCAGATGACGCCAAAGCCGCTGATCCTGTTGCACGCGGCAAGGCAGTTGCTGAAGATCGTAAAAAAGGTAATTGCGTGGCTTGTCATGCTTACGAAGGTGCATCACTAGCGGGCAACATTGGCCCAATGATTGGTGGCTGGTTGAAGCAAAAATATAAAGATAAGGCTGCCTTGCGCGCCCAAATCTTTGATGCCTCCAAAGCAAATCCAATAACGCTGATGCCACCCTTTGGCCGTCATGCGATCCTCTCTGATGCAGAGATCAATGACATCACTGAATGGGTTTGGTCACTACAATAATTTTTTGGGAGAAATCATTTATGCAACGTCGTAACTTTTTAAAAGGGACCTTAGCCGGTAGTGCGGTCGCAGTGGCGGTCGGTGCGGGCTTATTGGGCCCCCGTAGTGTTCTGGCCGCGTGGCCCAGTTCGGCATTTGAAG
>JAHECZ010000021.1 GCA_024641475.1 Gammaproteobacteria bacterium | reverse complement strand
ATTCGCTTAATTTTGAGACGGTACATCAACATAAAAATGGTACACGTGTACCGGTAGAAATTTTTCTGCAGTACATTGCAACCCAGGGAAATCAGTCGCGTTTTGTGGCCATCGTGCGTGACATCACTGAACGTAAACGTGCTGAAGCGGAACTACGCATTGCTGCTATTGCATTCGACTCCAGGGAGGGCGTCGTGGTGACGGATGCGCAGCAGGCGATTCTGAAGGTCAATCAGGCCTTTACCCGCATCACTGGTTACGCTGCAACCGAGGCCATTGGTACAACGCCCGGTCGATTGCTGAAATCCGGCCGCCATGACAGTGTATTTTACAAAGCGATGTGGGAATGTTTGCAGCGGGATAAATTCTGGCAGGGTGAGGTCTGGAACCGTCGCAAGTGCGGCGTGATATATCCGGAGTGGCTGAGTATCTCGATGCTGACCAACGAGCATGGGGACGTGGTGAATTATGTTGCGATGTTCTCCGATATTACCGAGAAGAAGCAGGCCGAGGAGACGATTTACAATCTGGCATTTTACGATCCGTTGACGGATTTGCCGAACCGGCGGCTGTTGCAGGATCGCTTGCAGCACACATTGGCGTCGAGTGCGCGGCATCAACGTCACGGCGCGGTGTTATTCATCGATCTGGATAACTTTAAAGCGCTGAATGACACGCGTGGGCACGATATCGGCGATATGCTGCTCATCGAAGTCGCGACACGCCTGAAAACCTGCGTGCGCACGGATGATACGGTCGCGCGCCAGGGTGGCGATGAATTTGTCGTGGTATTATCCGATTTGAGTGCCAAAGCCGGCCAGGCGGCAGTACAGGCCGAAACCGTTGCGGAAAAGATTCGCGCAGAACTAAATCAGCCGTTCACATTAAGTGGCACCGAATATCACGGTTCGCCGAGTATCGGGATTACCCTGTTTCTCGCGCATGAGGTCAGTGTCGATGAACTGTTGAAGCGTGCCGATACCGCCATGTATCAGGCCAAGCGTTCCGGTCGTAACGCCATTCGTTTCTTTGATCCCGAAACGCATGCGGCGATGGAAGTGCGTATCTCGCTGGAAACCGATCTGCGGTATGCCTTACCGAAAAATCAGCTGCGCTTGTATTATCAGATTCAGGTCGATCACAAAGGCGATATCTTTGGTGCCGAAGTGTTGTTGCGTTGGCAACACCCGAGCAAAGGGTTGGTGCCACCCCTGCAATTTATTCCCTTGGCGGAGGATACCGGCCTGATCCTGCCGATTGGTTTGTGGGTGCTGGAAACCGCCTGCAAGCAAATACAAGAGTGGGAGAAGGATCCGCGTACACAACATTTACAACTGGCCGTCAACGTTAGCGCTCGGCAGTTCCGGCAGAGTGATTTCGTTAAACAGGTCAGCAATATTATGGAAAAAACCGGTATCGATCCGCGTCGACTCAAACTGGAATTGACCGAAAGCCTGGTGCTCGACAACATCAATCAGACTATCGCCAAGATGCAGGCGCTCAAGAGTATGGGAGTGGGATTTTCGATGGACGATTTTGGTACCGGCTATTCGTCACTTGCCTATCTGACATTATTACCCCTGGATCAGGTGAAAATTGATCAATCCTTTGTGCGCAACCTGGGCAGCAAGCCCGGTAACGCCGTCATCGTTCAGACGATTATCGGTATGACCAAGAATCTTGGGCTCAATGTAATTGCCGAAGGAGTGGAAACGCTGGAACAGCGTGATTTTCTTGAACAACACGGTTGCCATCACTTCCAGGGCTATCTGTTCGGCAAGCCGGTGCCGATCGAGGTACTTGAAACGTCTTTATTGCAGAACCGCACCGGCATCGCGTTACCGAATCAGAAGAAAGCCTGATGCGCGGGGACAGACTTAGTCTGTCCCCGGAGCGTTTAGTGATGTTGGTGATCGTGTTGCAGGCTGCGCAATAATTTCCTGGCATTGGCCGCAATCACCGCATGACCGCTATGAGTGGGATGAATTCCGTCCCAAAACAAATAACTATCCGGTTTTTCACAAACGGCATTATCCATTACACCTGGCGTGAGACAGGGTGTGTCGACATTGCTAAAACCATACGCTGTTGGATGGGTGATCATCGCATATAACTGCGCATAGATATCGAGTCGGACGAACTGCACCTGCAAGGCCGGTTCCAGTTGATTAAGCAGATTATCCAAAGCCATGTTATACGTCACGCTGATGAAATGCGCAGCGGCCTGTACATTGGGGCCGGCGTAAATCACCGCAGGGACCACGGCCAGATCCGGTGCGTTAGCAACAACGATGTTTTGCGCGCCGGCCGCACGTAAGGCCTGCAGGTTATTGCCAACACTGGTGATGGCCTCGGTGATCATTTGAATGCTGGTGGCGCCGCTCGGATCGCCAAGCAATGCCTCAATCGCGTCCCGCACATCATTCCCGCCAATCATCACTATATATATAGTGTCGTCGCTGTCAGTATGACGATGCCTGGCAAGATAGCTGCTAACCTGGGTGCTCAGGTCCATAAAACCGAATGCGCGGGCACGCGCACCGCCGACCGCATAGTTAGTAAAACGTGGTTTGGCGTAGGCCGGTCCGGCATTGGTATCCAATGAGTCGGCGAGTTGTTCCACCCAGGTTTTGCCATTGGTAAAATGATTGGCACCAATCGCATAAGGTGCGTTGGGGATGAGATCGTAAGGTGCAGTTGCCGTCCAGCCGGTCAACGCATAAAAATTCCCGGGATCGGAGAGGCTATCGCCAAACACCACCAACTTGGCATCAGCGTCTGCATGGGCGGCAACGGATGTAAGACTGAGCAGACTGACAATGAAAATATAAGCAAAACGAGCAAAATAACGCGGTGACATGGGATTCCTCCGTGGCGATGAGCCGGTATTGTCTTTCTTATATATCTTTCTTATATATATAGTGTCGCTGTGGATTGTGCAGTCAGCGTCGTCGCAGGTCAATCCGGTATACACCTTAATTATCTTGATTAAGCCATTGCATGAATTATAGGCATCATGCCAGTATGCTGCGGTTCGATGTGCGAATCTGGCACCTGCCGGAAAGGATAGTTGTTGGTGTTATTAATGAAAGCTGTGTTGCGCGGAACCTGCGCACTGCTAGTAAGCGGAATGAGTGTGACGGTGCCAGCGCAGGCTGAATCCACCGCAACTAACGCTGCCGCAACCATTAAACGGGTGCAGGTCACGGCAACCAATAACTACCGGCTCGATAAACGCTACCTGAGTTTGCAGTTACCGGCAAATGCACAGGATGCGCAACTGCATTTGTTACACGACTATGTACTACAGCACGATGGTGCCAAAACATCGGCCAGCGAATTCAAGGAAATGTTGCAGATTACTCACTGGGTACACCAGCGCTGGCAACATGATGCGCTAGGTGCGGCCGCAGCGACAACTTCCGCGATGGAAATCCTGCAACTGGCAGAACAAGGGGAACGCTTCAGCTGTACCGAATACAGCAAGGTATTACGTGATGTGTTGCACAGCTATGGCATTCCCGCGCGCATCGTATCCTTGCAAAGTGTTGATGTGGCTTACGGCGGATTAGGCTCGGCACACGCGCTGGTGGAAGCCTGGTCGAACACCTATAACAAATGGATCCTGCTGGATGCGCAGTGGGCGGTTTATGCTGAAACCGATACGATACCGCAGAGTATCGCTGATATAGCCAGACGTGCCAAAGCGCAGCGCTTTGATACAGTTATATTCAAGTCTGTCGAACGCCATTCCAAAGCAGGTGCCGCGGTGGCCACGTTAAATCAGGACTATCGTGAATTTATCGCCGCCTATTTCGGCTACATGTCGACTAACTATACGGACAATGGCCAGCCCATCAATGTCGTGTTGCCGTTGGATGGCCAAGGTTATCCGCTGACACTGCAAGCTCTGCCACGCAATGTGCGCGTGTTCGCGCGTGAACCACGCGATGTGTATATTGATGTCAATCATGTGATGTTATTGCTACGGTTTCGTCCGCAAGCACAAGGTGGCGGCGCAAATAGTTTGGATATCAATACCGCGCAGGACTATCTGGACAAGATGGCTATGTTTGCCGCTGTGCCGGATTTTGATGTCGGCCTGCAACACAACATGCCCTGGTTTGATCATTATGATGTCGCTATCGATAAGCAAGCCTGGCAAAAGTCCGGCGATGGTGTGTTGCACTGGTCCTTGCACAAGGGAACCAATCGGCTGGCAGTGCGCGCCGTCAACGCGTTCGGTAAGATTGGTCCAGAAACGTTTTATACTATCGACTACCAATGAAACACGCCGTTAATCTCACCTCCAGAATAACAGTAGATCAACCGTTTGACGCAATAACCAGTGCGCAACAACAGGTCGTGAACACGGCGACGCAGCAATTGATTCAACGTGCCCGTGTGCTATTACAACGTGACTTCGCGGATATTCAGGTCCGCTTCGATCTAAAAGGTCGTGCCGCTGGCATGTACTGGCATAAACAGGGCGTGCGGGTGATCCGTTATAACCCGTGGTTGTTCGCCAAATATTTTGAGGATAATCTGCACAACACCGTGCCGCATGAAGTAGCACACTACCTGTGTGATCTTATGTATGGTCTGCGTACGATTCGACCGCATGGCCGGGAATGGCGTGCAGTGATGCAACTTTTTGATGCGGCACCAACAATCCGGCATACCTATGATTTACAGGGCATACCGCAACGACGGGTGCCGCGGTTTAATTATCGCTGTGCCTGTCGCAGTTATGCCTTGAGTGCGCAGCGGCATCGCAAGATCGCCAGCGGTCAGGGGTTTTATCAATGCCGGCATTGTGCAGCGAAACTACGCTATGCGGGAACGACAGCGGCAGCCGAACTGGTTTAATCGGGGACAGAATTAATTCTGTCCCACTCCCACACGTATTCCACGTATAATCACACCCTTATCCCAGTGTAAGTAAACCCCATGCCTTTATTGACGTTAAATCAGCTATCACTTGCCTACGGCCATGTGCCGTTGTTGCTGAACGTCGATTTTCAGATCGATCCCGGCGAGCGTGTCAGTTTGATCGGCCGCAACGGCACCGGTAAATCCACGTTATTCAAAGTGATCACCGGCGAGGCCATCCCCGACGATGGCATTGTCTGGCGCAATGATACGTTGCGTGTCTCGCATCTGGAACAGGATGTGCCTACCGACATTCCGCAATCCGTATTCGATGTGGTGGCAGCAGGCTTGGGCGAGATTGGTAACGTGATCGCCGCGTATCATCATGCTCTGCATGACGTGCACGAATCCGAGCAAGCCAGCATGCAGTTACTCAGTGAGCTGCAACATCGCATCGAAGTGCTCGATGGCTGGAATACCCAGCAGAAAGTCGAAACGATATTGAGCCGACTGGATTTACCAGCAGATAAATTACTCGGTGATTGTTCCGGCGGGTTACGCCGACGGGTGATGCTGGCGCGGGCACTGGTCAGTGATCCGGATTTGTTGCTACTCGATGAACCGACCAACCACATGGACATTGCCGCGATCACCTGGCTGGAAGGCTTCCTCAAGGAATTTCGCGGTGCGTTGATCTTTATCACCCATGATCGCACGTTCTTAAAAAACCTGGCGACTCGCATCATCGAACTGGATCGCGGTAATCTCACCTCCTATCCCGGCGACTATGACACTTATTTATTGCGCAAGGCCGAGATGTTGCGTGCCGAAGAGGTGGCCAATGCCAAGTTCGACAAGTTTCTTGCCGAAGAAGAAGTGTGGATCCGCCAGGGGATCAAGGCGCGTCGTACCCGCAACGAAGGCCGGGTGCGGCGTCTCGTCGAATTGCGCCGCGATCGCGGCAAGCGTTTATCGATCGGTGGCAAAGTCAGCATGCAACTCGACAGTGGTGACAAGTCAGGCAAGCTGGTCGCGGATTTACGCCATGTGAGTTTTGCTTATAACGACCAGCCGATCATTAGCGATTTTTCCACGCGCATCCTGCGCGGCGATCGCATCGGCATCATTGGCCCCAATGGTTCCGGTAAAAGCACCTTGCTCAAAATTATTCTGGGCGATCTGTCGCCGCAAAGTGGTGAAGTGATCCTGGGCACCAAACTGGAAACCGCGTATTTCGATCAACACCGTGCGGCACTGAACCTGGATAAAACCGTACGTAATAACCTGTGCGAAGGCAGTGACTACGTCAACGTCAAGGGCAAGCCGCGCCACATCATGAGTTATTTACGGGATTTTTTATTCCCGGCTGCACGTGCGGATACGCCGGTAAGAGTACTGTCCGGTGGAGAGCGTAATCGTTTGCTGCTCGCCAAGATTTTTACCCAGCGCGCCAATATGCTGGTGCTGGATGAACCCACGAATGATCTGGACGTGGATACGCTGGAGTTACTCGAGGATTTATTGAGTGACTACGACGGCACCTTGTTGCTGGTGAGTCATGATCGGACCTTTCTGGATAATGTGGTCACCAGTACTATCGTGTTTGAAAGTGCCGGAGCAGTGCATGAATATGTTGGCGGTTATGCCGATTGGTTACGCCAGCGGCGTGACTTGCAGTCGGATAACAAAAACGACAAGTCGGCTACGGCAAACTTTAACCCGGCGGGTGCGTCAGTGGTCAACAGCGCACCCAAACCTAAACTGGGTTACAAAGAACAACGTGAACTGGAAATGTTACCCGGGGAGATCGAAGCCCTGGAGACTGAGCAGGCACAATTGCAGGTGCAGATTGGTCAGGCGGATTTTTACCAGCAGGATAAGGCCATCATTCTGCCGGTAATGGATCGGTTGGCTGAATTACAACGCGAGATTCAGACGCGTTATGCCCGCTGGCAAAAATTGGATGAGCGTAGCGGCTAACATCCACAACGCGATTGGCGGGGTATCCTGGCCAAGTCCACGCACCGGAATGCAAAGTATTCTGAGCTATACTTCAAGTCTTGTTCATATGAACCACGGCTTGGAGCCATTCCGTCTTACATGACGACCACCCCATTTTTATTCCTGCTGGCATTTTTATCGGGTATCTGTTTTTACACCGGGCTGCATTTTCTACTGATCGGTCGGCGGCATCCGCTAGATTGGATCAGCCTGAGCTTTGCATCGATGTGCCTGTGTGTTGGCCTATTTGTCAGTGCCGAAATATTCGGCTATGCGGCACTAAGCAGTTCGCAGCTGGTGTGGTGGCGGCGGCTGGACTGGGCAATGGCACTTTTAGTTTTTATTTCCTTGCTCTGGTTTGTTACGTTGTTTACTGCCTGGTACGAACGGCGGGTGCCACAGGTACTGACGGCATGTCTTGCGGTGCTGTTGGTCGCCGATTTTTTGCTGCCTTTTGGAATCGGTTATCCCATCGAACCAATCCTCTACCGCTATGCGTTGCCCTGGGGTGAAGTGGTGACGGATATCGGCATGCATGCCAAGACCGCCTGGTTTTATTCGGCCTGGCTGTTGATTCTCTGCGTGTTTATCTATCTGTTTGTCGCCTGTAATCGTATGTATCGGCGCGGTCAGCGTGATGGTGCGCGTAATCTGCAGTACAGCGCGGGTGCCTTCCTGCTATTTGTGTTGTCCAATCAATTCGTCAATTATCAGTTTGTGCAGTTTGTCTATCTGGCGCCGTTTGGTTTTATCGCCATGGTTATCATGATGAGCGTGCATCTGGGCAGGGAGCAACAACGGGTAAATACTTTATTGCAGGACAGCGAGAGTCGCTATGCGGCCATCATTGCGTCTTCGGTCGATGGCATTATCATCACCGATGTACATCAGCGGATTCAGGTCTTTAATGCCGCTGCTGAACATTTGTTTGGCTATCGTGCCGCAGAGATTATCGGCAAACCTATCGATTGTTTATTTGCCGATGGGCCACGCTGGGGTTATCAGCAAAATCTGCGGGATATCGCCGCGCCTGAGGCGAATTTTCAGTCGCTGCAACGTTACGGCCGAATCCGTGGATTACGCGCCAATGGCCGCGAATTTCCATTGGATGCCTCTTTTTCGCAAGTGACCATGTATGGACAGCAGTTCGTATCAGCAATTGTCCGTGATGCCAGCGAGAGCCAGAAAGATAAACAAACCGCGCGATTATCGGCAGATCGGTATCACACGCTGCTCACCAATATTCCCGGCATGGTATATCGCCTCGGTGTTGTCTCACCCTGGATGATGCAATTTGTTTCAGAAGGGGTGCTGGAACTCGCTGGTTTTCGGGCTACCCAGTTTTATGGCAAGGATGCGGTGCAATGGCTGGAACAGGTCCTGGCTGAAGATCGCAGTGCAATCGAAGCAGCCTATATGGAATTGCTGGCACAACGCCAACCTTTAGACGTTACCTATCGAATTCGCCACCAGAATAATTCCATCCGTTGGGTTCGGGACAGAGCCCGGCTGGTTGGTGATAATCAGGGTAAACCGCTGTATATCGATGGATTAGTCATGGATATCACCGCGCAGCGTCAGGCAGAGGCAGAACTGGCCAACACCAATATTCGTTTGGATGCCGCCGTGCAACAGCGCACGCAGGAACTTACCCGGATTATTCAGCGCTTTAATGAAGCGCAACGCGTTGCCAATATCGGTTCCTGGGAACAGGATTTGATTACGCAGGTACCGATATGGTCTGAGGAAATATACCGGATTCTGGAACTGGATTCGCAACAGATCAGCGCATCCTATCAGTTATTTTTAAATATGGTGCACCCCGACGATCGGGAGAGTGTCAACAAATTATATTCAGACTCAATCGCTAACCGCACTCTGTATGAACAGATCCATCGAGTGGTCATGCCGGATGGACGTAGCAAATATCTGCACGGCCGTGCGATAACCGAATACGATCCACAAGGCAAGCCGGTGCGTGCGCTCGGCACGACCCAGGATGTCACTGCGCGTATCCAGATCGAACAGCAATTGCGTCGCCAGGCACAGGTGATCGATCAAATTCACGATTCCGTTGTCGCGACGGATATGCACGGCAATGTAACCAGCTGGAATAACGGCGCGGAGCAGTTATTTGGCTATCATGCAGCAGAAATGCTGGGGCAGCCAATTAGCCGTGTCTACCCCCCCGATCAGCACCAGATATTATTCGAAGAAGTGATTACGCCGCTGCAACAGCAGGGACAACTCGAAAAAGAAGTGATTATGCTGCGCCGCAATGGCGAGCGCTTCTATGCGCACCTGTCCGTGTCGATGCTGTACGACGAACACGGTGAAGCCTACGGCATGATCGGCTATGCCATGGATATCTCGGTTAGCAAAAACTTCGAGCAAACTCTGCAACGCGTCAATGCCGAGCTGGAAGCCCGTGTGGGTGATCGGACACGCGAGCTGGAGGAAGCGCGCCAATTCAATGCCGCCGTGGTGGCCACCATTGGTGCTCTGGTCGTGGTCATGGATCGCTCAGGGCAAATTATTCTGTTCAATCATGCTAGTGAGTTAACCAGTGGATATTTCACCGAAGAGGTAATGGGCAGGTACGTTTGGGATTTTCTGCTGATTCCGGAAGAACGCGAGCCGGTCAAACAGGTGTTTGCGAGTTTAACAGCGGGGGATTTTCCCGGTGAATATGAAAATTACTGGATGCATCGCAGCGGTGCGTTA
The DNA here is from genome assembly GCA_024641475.1 of Gammaproteobacteria bacterium. Classification (GTDB taxonomy): domain Bacteria; phylum Pseudomonadota; class Gammaproteobacteria; order UBA6429; family Thiohalophilaceae; genus JACQBC01. The sequence continues at coordinate 36,763 of JAHECZ010000021.1, read as the reverse complement.
CGGCGCATCGCCTGGGCCAACACGTGTTTGACTGATGCATTAGGTAATGTGGATTTTGTGATCGCAACCGGGATGGATATCACTGAACGCATGCGTACCGAAGAAGCCTTGCGCTCCAGCGAGGAGTTGTTCCGCCAGCTCACGGAAAATATTCGTGAAGTATTTTTCGTCCGCGATATCAATGCCAATAAAATGATTTATGTCAGTCCGGCTTTCGAAAATTTATTCAATCTGCCACGCGAACAACTTTATCAAAGTGCGCAAGCCTTTATTGAACGTGTCCATCCGGAAGATATCGCGGAGGTGAACTCCGCATTGCAGGCACAAGAAACACAACAGCACTATTTCAATCGTGAATATCGTATCGTGCCGCGGCCTGGTGAAGTGCGCTGGGTCTGGGTGCGCACTTTCCCGGTGCGCGACAGTGCTGGCAGTGTCTATCGACTGGCCGGACTGGTGGAAGACATTACCGAACGACGTACCGTCGAAGCAGGTCGTCTGGCACATGCGCGTGCGCAACGGGATTTGTTGGTGCGTGAGGTGCATCATCGCATCAAGAATAATCTGCAAGGCATTATCGGTTTATTGCGCCAGCATGTCAGTGCGCAACCGGCGATCAAATCCGCCGTCGACAGTGCCATCACCCAGGTCAGCGCGATGGCAGTGGTGCATGGACTGCAAGGCAAGGCGACGGCTGAGCAAATCAATTTGTGTGATTTAACCGAGGCGATTGCAACAAGCATTGCCGGGTTAACTGGTTTGCGTGTTGCGCCTGTCGTTACGCGCCTCACGAAGTTGCCCGTGGTGATCATGGCGGATGAAGCCGTTCCCATTGCCTTGATTGTCAATGAATTGTTATTCAATGCGGTTAAACATGCGCTGGTCGATACGCAGGTGCCGATTCAAATCCAGATTGATTGCCATGATCGGATGATTTGTTTAACGATTCACAGCCAGGGCAAGGCCTTACCCAGGGGCTTTGATTTACAGCATGGGCGGGGAATCGGCACGGGTTTGATGTTGGTGAAATCCCTGTTGCCCGAACATTGCCATGTGGATATCAAGGGAAAGGCGAATGAGATCCAGACCATACTTAAGCTCGCCCCACCCGTGGTCGTTATACCTGATGAATGTAATTAACGAGTAATTCACTTGGACAATTTGGTAGTATTAACATACAAAATTGTTGAATATAATTACTAGGGAATTTAAATTCCGTTTATCATGGATGCTATGGCAAATATCAAATTACTGTTAGTCGATGATGATCGGCTGGTGCTGGCTACCTTAAGCGATGGTCTGCGCAGTCGTGGCTTCGATGTAGTGACCGCCAGTTCCGGTGAGCAGGCATTAGCCATTATCGAACAGGCTGTTCCCGATATCGTTATGCTGGATATGCGCATGCCGGGGATGTCCGGCGTCGAGACCGCCCAACATATTCGTAAGCGAGAAGAACGTATCCCCTTTCTTTTCTTATCGGCCTATGGCGACGACGAAGTGGTATCGCAAGCGGCCTCGGAAGGTGCCATGGGTTATCTGGTTAAACCCGTGGATGTCGGTCAAATCGTCCCGGCCATCACGGCGGCGTTAGCCCGGGCTCAAGAGATTGAAACCATCCGAATGAATGAGGAACGGCTGCAAACCGCGCTGAACCAGAGTCGCGAAACCAGCATGGCGATTGGCCTGATCATGGAGCGCTACCATTTCACGCGTGAACAGGCCTTCGAAGCGCTGCGCCATCATGCTCGTTCACAACGCCGCAAGATCGAGGAAATGGCCCTGCAAATCCTGGTAGCTGCTGAAAGCGGGTATTTGCCCGCTGCCTCCGTCAGCCGTGCTTTAGAATTAAAAGGCCAGACCCCCGCTCGTTAAGACCCACTAACTCAATCTATTTAGCCACATAATAATTGTGTGATAAGCAAACCGGTTTCACCCAATTACCGCTTAAATTCCGCGGCGCCAGGCCGATAAGTTGACTACCATAATAGTGTATTAAACATTGTGGCAGCCACGGTTGCTACCCTATTCGAAGCAGGCTTAGGGGGCAGTTGTCGCTGCAAACGTCGCCCAAGCCATGCGATTCAAATTCCTATAGGCCCATCCCCGCCTGTCTTCCTGACACTGTGCGCTGCTTGTTCATATAAGCAGTTGGTCGGTGTATGAGTGATGAGGTATACAGCATGACGATTGCATCAGTAACCCGCAGCCAGGCCGCGGCGGATTGCACCACCATCCATATCCATGGGGCTTTTTCATTTCCGGTATATCAACAGTTTCGCCATGTCTGCGATGCGGTTACCCCGCAGCAACGGTATGTTGTCGACCTGGCAGAATCAAACTATCTGGACAGTTCGGCATTGGGAATGTTGTTGTTTTTGCGTGAACAGGCCGGCGGCGAAGCTGCACGTGTCGAGATTACCAACTGCAATGCAGTAATACGCCGCATTCTCAGTATCGCGAATTTTGACAAATTATTTGACATTCACTGAATCGACCGCGATGAGCGCAACCCTGCACGCTTTGCCTGAACCTGCCCATCCGCCATTACTGGATGCGGCTACGCCTGCCACGATTTTAATCGTTGATGATGACAATACCAATCGCCTGCTGTTGCGCAGTCATCTCAATCAAGCGGGCTATCAGGTGCTGGAAGCGCGTGATGGAGCCGAAGCGGTGGAAATGTATAACCTGCATCAACCGCATGCAGTGTTGATGGATGTGATGATGCCGGTCATGGATGGCTATGAAGCAACCCGTATTATCCGACAACTGGCCAGCTCAAGATATGTACCGATCATATTTCTCACGGCGTTGACCGATGAGCGTTCACTGGCACGTTGTGTGGAAACCGGTGGTGTCGATTTCATTACCAAGCCGTATAACAAAACCCTGTTAAAACTTAAATTGGAAGCCGTGCTGCGGATTCGTACTCTCTACGCCCAATTGGAAGTGCATGCGCAAACCATCAGTGCGCAGAATGATTATATGCAACAGGAGCAGGAGACCGCCGAGCGTATCTTCAGCAATATGGTGCACCGCGGTCATTTGCTGGATGATTGTTTTGATTATCGGGTCGCGCCTTCGGCCATATTTAATGGCGATTTATTGCTGGCGATGCGGCTGGATAAGGCTGGTTATCGGATATTGATTGGCGATTTTACCGGACACGGTCTGCCCGCCGCCGTTGGCGCCATACCGGTTGCTGAGATATTTTATGCCATGACGGCCAAGCAGATACCACTGAATATTCTGGTACGTGAAATCAATCGGAAATTAAAGGCGATCCTGCCGGCGGAAATATTCCTGTCCTTATGTGTCATGGATGTGTCGGCAACCCAACTGGAAATATGGAATGGCGGTATTCCCGATATACTGGTAAAACCGGGTAATGAGCCCGGTTTATTGCATCTGGTGTCACAGCATCCCCCGGCGGGCATTTTGCCCGATGCCAGTTTTTCGGACGAGACACAGCGTATCGAATTAACCACAGATAGCTGTGTCTATGCCTACTCCGATGGCGTGACCGAGATCTCAAATTCAAATGGTGAGATGTTTGGCGAACAGCGCCTGCAAGAATGTTTGTTGCATGATAATGGGCTTGGCGCGGTGGCGCGTACCTGGGCAGCGGTGGCCGAATTTACCGGGGTAGCCAATCAGATTGATGATATGACCATGATCGAAATCGCGGCGAATCAAATACCGGAAAATCTTGCAAAATGAATCTGCGCATCAGAATATTTATCCCGTTAATATTATGCGGCGTGGCCTTATTCGGCTTCGTGACCTACGGTATCATTCCACATGTCGTTGATCATGAACGTGCTGAACATGTCGAACATTTATATCGCCAGCTGTCCACGCTATCGACTGCATTGGCAAGTGACATAAAAAATAAAAACTATTCAGAAACCCAGGTGGCACTGGCGGAATCCTATCGTAACAATCCCAATTGGCTGGCGTTGCAATTACAAATTGCCGATGGCAAGACACTGTATCAAATTCGCGAGCGCGAGACCAACACAGTCGCCACTGATAAAAGTGAAGTGCTGCATTATCAGTATCCTGTCAGCGTTGCCGGGACAACGTTGGCACAGATATCGCTGGACTACGATCTGGAAAGTGATTTAAGTGTTTTTCGCACCAACTTTCAGCAGTTCCAGTGGTACGCCTTTATCGGCGGAATCGTGGCGTTAATCGGCGTTGCGTTGGTGATTGAAAGATATGTGTTATATCCATTGAATCGTCTACGCAAGGCCGCCGCACATTTGGCTGTTGGAGAATTTGCTGTAAAACTGCCGGCTGGAAAAAATGATGAGGTCGGCGATTTAATTCAGTCCTTTGGGACCATGCGCGGGGCTATTCAGCAGCAACAGCAATCGATGCGCGTTGAGATCGCTGATCGCCAACTAAGTGAGAAGCAGGTTCAGCAGACGCTGGAACAACAGGTGGTTCTTGGCGAGATACTGCATCTGTCACTTGAACCCATGAGCATGGAGCAGTTTCTGAACAGCACCCTGGATATTCTGTTTTCCTTGCCATGGCTTGGCACGATCGCACGGGGTTACATTTGTGTTGCCGAAGCAGACGGGACGCTGACACCGGTGGCGCAACGCAACTGGACTGAAGATAAGCAAGACTGTGCAAATAAATGCTATGCGCCGACCTCATTATGTCGCGAAGCGCTGCTCAACAAACAATTAGTCATTCGAACCTCACGCGAACATGCAACACAGGGTGACGGCAATGTGGCGGCGTATGACGAAATGGCGCTGCCTATTGTTTATAATGATGGGGTGGTAGGCATTGTCAATTTGAGTGTCGAAAGTGGAGAAGAAATACAGCCGCAGCAACTCAATTTTTTACACGATGTAACGGCGTCACTGTCTGGTGCAATGCGCCGCATGCTGGCAGAACGCGCCTTACGACAAAGCAATATCACGCTGGAACAAAGGGTGCGTGAGCGTACAACTGAAGTGCATAATCAGCAATTTGCACTGGATCAGCATTCGATTGTGGCAATAACGGACAGGGCTGGCCGGATTTCCTATTTAAATGACAAATTTTGTGAGATATCCCAATATGATCGTGAGGAATTATTCGGCCAGAATCATCGGCTATTGAACTCTGGTGCCCACCCCAAGGAATTTTTTATTCAACTTTGGGATACCATCAGTCATGGCAAGGTATGGCGGGGTGAGATCTGTAATCGCAAGAAAGACGGCTCGCTCTATTGGGTTGACAGTACTATCGTGCCGTTTTTGGATGCTCACGGTAAGCCATTCCAATACATTGCGATCCGCACGGATATCACAACACGTAAGTTGCAGGAACAACAATTGCGGCGTGCACGGGATGAAGCGCTGGCGGCCGATCATGCCAAAAGTGAATTCCTGGCGGTAATGAGCCATGAAATCCGCACACCGATGAACGGTATGATTGGCGTACTGGATTTGATGCATGACTGGCCATTAACCGCCGAGCAACATGAATTTGTCGATGCGGCCACGCAAGGCGCACATAACTTGTTAAAGTTGCTGAATAACGTACTGGATTACTCCAAGATCGAAACACAGAACATCCGTCTTGAGCAATTGGAATTTATCCCCGCAACGACGCTGCAGGAAGTGCGCGACATGTATCACGTCAGGGCGCAGGCCAAAGACGTGGTATTACAGGTCGAGATCGATCCACAGTTACCGGAAGAAATGATCGGCGACCCGCTGCGCTGGCGGCAAATTGTGATAAATCTGGTAGACAATGCCATTAAATTCACAGAAGCAGGATCTATCCAACTGCATTTGCATGCGTTGCGACTTACCAATACGAATGCCTATGTACGCCTGGAAATTCAGGATTCCGGTATCGGCATTCCGGCAGATGCCCAGCAAAAGATTTTTACCGCGTTTACCCAGGCAGACAGTTCCACCACACGGCATTACGGTGGTACCGGCTTGGGCCTGTCCATTGTTGCCAAGCTGGTGGAGCTAATGGGCGGCAAGATTGGTGTCATCAGTCAACCTGGTCAGGGCAGCACCTTCTGGGTCGAATTGCCATTTGACCGTCCGCAGGATCACTTGCGCCTCGCTGTGATAAATTAGCTATACTCGTCTGCAGCTGGCGGCTGCCGCCATGTTCACAGGGAGACGTCATGCGCATTCATCTTTTAATCAAACCGATCTGTTCTGCATTTTTGTTATGCTGCTTGCCCACCGCACTCCTGGCGCATGAGGTAGCTGGGATTAAAATTCCCGCCGAAATTACCCTCGAGCCCGGCGCACAACATTTGAATCTCAATGGTGCGGGCATACGCAGCAAATTCTTTATCAAGGTTTATGTCGGCGCACTCTATCTGCCAGTAAAGCAAAGTGATGCTAATAAAATATTGCAAGGCGTGATGCCCTGGCGAGTTGGCATGCACATGCTGCATGATGAGGTCAGTAAAGAAAAGCTTACGGCTGCATGGAGTGATGGTTTTGCGAATAATAATTCTGCGCAGGAACTGGCCAAACTCAACGATCGCCTGCAGCAATTCAACGAATTGTTTGTCACCATGAAACGCGGCGATGTCACGGAAATTGACTATCTGCCGTCAGTGGGTACGCGAGTCACTATCAATGGTACATTGCGCGGTGCAATACCCGGTGAGGATTTCCAACGCGCCGTGCTGAAAGTCTGGCTGGGGGATGATCCGGCCGACAGCAGTTTGAAACGTGGCATGCTGGGCGAAGAATAAGCTTTCACATTGGAATTGTTAATTCCCATCGGCTAAATGCCGCGACGTGTGTCGCCACACAGCATGGCGCTGTATGCCTGATCTGCGTTAAATTCACTCCATGGAAACCCTGATTATCAATCTGGCGGTTGCGCTGGGTATCGGTCTGTTGATCGGTGTCGAACGCGAACGCCGTAAAGGTGTTGGTCAACAGCGTGCGCCGGCGGGCATCCGTACCTTTACCCTGACATCACTGCTGGGTGGTTTGAGTTACAGTCTGGGTACCGAAATCGTCTTTGTGGTTTGCGGCATCTTTGTCGCTGCGGCAACCTTGTTAGGCTATACCCGTTCTTCGGTTGAAGACCCCGGACTGACGACGGAAGTTGCGCTGCTGGTGACGTTTCTATTGGGAGCCTTGGCAATACGTTCGCCGACTTTGGCCGCGGGCCTCGCGGTAGTGGTGGCAATCACCCTGGCCAGCCGTGAACATTTGCATCGTTTTGTGAATGCCGTTCTAAATGAACAGGAAGTGCACGATGGTTTGATTCTGGCGGCAGCCGTGTTGGTGGTATTACCGCTATTACCGGATCGAAATCTTGGGCCATATGATATTTTCAATCCGCATGTTTTATGGCGTATTGCGGTGTTAGTGATGGCCATCAGTAGCCTGGGGTATGTGGCTATCCGATTACTGGGTGTGCGCTATGGATTGCCGTTAGTGGGACTTGCATCAGGTTTTATTTCTTCAGCGTTAACGATCGGCGTCATGGGTGCGCGTGCCGCACGTGAACCGCTGATGTTTCGTGCCGCCGTATCCGGTGCGGTACTGTCTACGGTGGCCACCGTGGTGCAATTAGTCGTGGTACTGGCGGCAACCAATCGCGAATTATTAAATGATCTGATTTTTCCCCTGGCGCTGTCCGGACTGGCTGCGACCATCTATGGGGTGGCAGCCATCTGGCGTAATGCGTCGCCTGCAAATGCGACAAGACTCGATTTGGGCCGGGCATTTGATTTGAAAGTGGCGCTGCTGTTTAGTGGGTTAATCGCCGGCGTACTATTGATCTCCACGCTGCTGGTACAGTGGTTGGGTTCTGTCGGGGTGATTGTCGCGGCAGCCGTGGCAGGGTTTGCCGATGCGCACTCAGCGGCGATTTCCGTGGGGACGCTAACCCAGGCTGGCCAGGTCAGTCATCTACACGCATCGATCGCCGTGTTGCTGGGATTGAGTACGAACACCATTGCCAAGGTTATGGCCGCCAGATTGAGCGGCGATGGGCGCTTTGTCCGTGCCATATTCCCCGGTTTGGTTGCGGTTGTGCTGGCCGCCTGGATCGGTTTGGGAATTGAGATATATTTAAAGCAAGTGTAATTCGACAAGCAGCCAATTGAGTGGAGGGAAACACCATGAAAAAGCGCATCGTGATTTGTTGCGACGGTACCTGGAACGAACCGGAAAAAATTGACAACGATCGCATTGTCCCCACCAACGTATTGAAAATGGTGCGCGCAATCCTGCCTCGCGATGCGGATTCAGGGATTGAGCAAGTGGTGTTTTATGACAAAGGGATTGGCAGTGACGCCCTGGGCAAGCTGGGTCGCAGTTTTGCCGGTGCGACCGGTTATGGTATCTCCAATAACATTCGCGAATGCTACAATTTTCTGGCGAATAACTATGTTGATGGCGATGATATTTATCTATTTGGCTTCAGTCGCGGCGCCTACACTGCCCGTTCCCTCAGTGGCATGTTGGCGACCATTGGATTATTGAGCAAGGAGGATTTGCGTTTCGTACCGCAGGCCTATGATCATTATCACAACTATACGCAAACCGAGCGTCGCAGTTCACCTTATGCGGCATTAATGCAAAGCCTGCCCGTGATCATGCCGCGTATAAAATTTCTTGGTGTATGGGATACGGTCGGTGCTATCGGTGCGCCCACGCCAATAATCGGTAAACTGCAAACACTGCTTGGCAAAGTCTGGAAACGTGTGCGTGTGGGATTCCATAATTGTGCACTGTCACCCATTGTTGAAAATGCCTATCAAGCACTGGCAATAGATGAACGCCGCGGACCATTTCGTCCGGCCGTCTGGGATACGCGTCAGCAGCAATCGGTCGTACAGCAAGTCTGGTTTGCCGGTGTGCACAGTAATGTCGGTGGTGGCTACGCTGATGCCGGTCTTTCCGATGTGGCGATGCAATGGATGGTGAATCGCGCTTTTGAAACCGGTTTGGTATTCAGTGCACATTATCTGGCCGCGCGCTTGCGTCCGGATGGGATGAGTAAACTGGAGGATTCATTCAAATGGGGATACCGGTTGCTCAATTCATTGGGGGTAAAACCATGTGTACGTGAGATCGGTTGTTACGCCGAGGCGGGAGAAATGATTCATGAAAGTGTGATTCATCGCATCCGTGATCCCCATACGGCTTACCGTCCACGTAATTTACTCGGTGACGGCGAGTTGTGGCTGGAAAAGCTTGATGAACGTGAAGTCGTCGTGTGTCAGGGGCGGCAAGTACTAATCTACCGTGAACGCAGCCAGTTGCGGCGCAGCATCGATAACATCAATGCCATTGTTAATTTTGACAAACAGGTGACGACACAGTGCAAGGTGATCGATTTCACCAAAGAACGCGGTGCACGTCTGGCAGTCGATGTACCCGTTGCACCGGGTGATTGCGGCAGGTTGGAGTGTGTGCTTACCGGCAACAAAGCTTTCAGTGTGGTGTGGTATCAACGTGGTGAAATCGGTATCCGTTTTGTTAGCTAACCACTTGTTTGCCAAGGCATGTTTGCCAAAATTCCGGCCCGTGGCAATGACTGGTGATCCCGAAAAGTATGGTCTATACTGATTTTAATTGCGGATCCTCACAGGTTTTTCAGGTGTTTTCCTTCCGGATATCTTCTGTTAATTCTGCGCACGATAAGCAAGTGTTTATGTTTAATTTTTTGAGGTTATATTAATTATGGCAACAGGTACTGTTAAGTGGTTCAACGAATCCAAGGGATTTGGTTTTATTACGCCGTCCAATGGTGACAAGGATGTATTCGTGCATTTTTCCGCGATCGTCGGCGACGGTTTCAAAACCCTGGCGGAAGGGCAGAAGGTATCGTTTGAAATCGAAAAAGGTCCCAAGGGACTGCAGGCGACGCAAGTCAAACCGGAGTAAGCCATTCCGAATTACACTTGTGATGAAGGCCCCGTCAGGGGCCTTTTTTTATGGCGCACCAAATTGCGTCACCTGCCTGCCTGTTACGCACTTTCCTGAACCAATACCCAGGGCGCTACCACGCAAGACCAGAATTCCGTCGTGTGTTCCTGCCAGCGTCGGGCATCATCGTCTTGTGCACGGCGTAGCATACCGTCTTGTAACCAGGTTTCCACCTGTTGCAGATTATTTTGCGCCATCACGGTGGCAACATCGATCAGATCCAGCTCGGCGGCGACTATGATGATCACACCACGGGCATAGTGGCGTTGCAATTCCGGCCACAAAATCCGTGCCGTTTGCTGGTGCATTTCGTTATACAGATCACCGGTTTTATCAGCAGGAGAGTCGGTCATAGGCAAAGCAGTTGGGTAACGGAAATCCACTACAGTATACTGCAAGCCATGGCCCGCGTTCGCGCTCCCTCCTGGTATGTGTATATTGTCCGTTGTGCGGATGATACGCTGTACACCGGTATTACCCGCGATACGCAACGGCGGCTGCTGGAACACAATGCAGATAACCGCCGCGGGGCGCGTTATACGCGAGCGCGTCGGCCGGTCGCGCTGGTGTATAGCGAGCCACAGCGTTCCCGCGCACTTGCCGCACAGCGCGAAGCCGCGATTAAAAAATTAACCCGGCAAAATAAAGAAATGCTGATTCAGTGTGGTACGTATGATTAATGTCCTGATTCAAATGGCCGGTTTGATTTTGTGCGGTGTCATCTGGCGTCAGGTTCAGCCTGCCGGTCTCACACACCAGCACACCCGCAAGGTGTTAACGTCGCTGGTGTATTACTTATTGCTACCGGCGCTGGTGTTATCCGTTTTGTGGCAGGCCCCATTGGGCAGCACGACAGTGTTGATTGCCATCAGCGCCGCATCGGGTGTATTGATGGGATTGCTGGGTGCGAAATTAACCTGCCGGGTATGCAAACAAGGTCCGGCACAGACCGGTGCCATGATTCTTGCGGTGGCTTTTCCCAATGTCACTTATCTGGGTTTACCGGTATTGGAAGCCACGTTTGGACCCTGGGCGCGCAGTCTGGCGATTCAATATGATTTGTTCGCCTGTACGCCCTTGCTGTTTACCGTGGGCATGCTTATCGCCGCACGCTATGGTCAGGCAGAAGCCACCGCATTTAATATCTGGCACGAATTATTGCGTATTCCTGCATTATGGGCGGCGCTTATCGCCGCCGGTTTGAATCTCGCGGCGGTGCCTTTTCCTAATGTGTTGGTTGGGCTGCTGGATTTATTGGGACGGGGTGTGGTGCCGTTGATGTTGTTTTCGATTGGCTTGAGTTTGTCCTGGGATACACAGAGCCTGCGGCGTATGCCGCCATTGGCAATTGTCGCGGCGTGGCGTCTATTGATTATTCCGTTGGGAGTCTGGTTGGTGGCGATGCTGTTGGGATTACAGGGCGAACATCGTGCAGCTGTGGTGATGGAAGCCGGCATGCCCAGCATGGTGATCGGTATTATGGTCTGTGATCGCTTTAATCTCGATGTGGATCTGTATGCCAGCGCAGTGACCGTGACCACGGCCTTGTGTTTGTTTACCTTACCGCTGTGGCATCAGTTGGTGTTGTAATGATTCACATGCGGACAGACTTAAGTCTGTCCCGGCGGTGCTAGAGCAAGTGTTTTTTCCATAACTGTTTAATCTGATCAGCAAGCACCATTGGATCAAACGGTTTGGGGATCACATCCAGGGCACCGAGATCCAATAGTTGGGCGATTTCCTGTGGTTGTACCTTGGCCGTCATGAACATCGCCGGTGTGCCAGCGAGTGCGGGTAGTTCACGTAAGGCCTGCAATGTCGAGACGCCATCCATACCTGGCATCATCACATCCAGCAACAATAAATCGGGTGAAAATTGCAGGGCCTGGGCCACCGCTTGCTGGCCCGAGCTGCAAATTAACAGGGTAAAGCCGCCGACGTTTTCCAATGCAATGCGCGCCACCGCCTGAATATCCGGTTCATCCTCGACATACAATATGCGTTTCAATTCTCGCTGCATGGACATCTAATTCGCATAATTGGCCGCCGGCGGGGTGTCATCGGTAGTTTGTTCATGTTGTCGAATCACCGACATAATGGCACTGAGCAGTTCCTTGCGGCTATCGCGTGATTTAACCAGGGCGGCTTTGACCAGACCTGCCACATCATTGCTGACTTCATGTGCCGAGAAGACCACCACCGGTGGAGTGTATTCGAGATCCTGCAAGTCTTTGAGGAGATCCAGACCGGAACCATCGGTCAAGACGACATCGAGTAATACCAGATCGTATATCCCTTCGCGTAATTTTTTGTGAGCATCCGCCAGACTGGGGGCATGGACCAGATTAACATGGCCGCGCAAGATCACATTGACCATTTCATAAATGATCGGATCATCTTCGACGTGCAATACCCGCGGCAATCCGGGTTTGTGGTGCGCAATGAATTGCACCGCATTGAGTAAGCGGGTTTCATCCAGTGGTTTTTCCATCCAGTCGATAATACCAAAGGCGCTGCCGGTGAGACGTCGCTTGTTATCGTCGGTGATCGTTGATAACACGATGATGGGTAATTCACGGGTAGTATCGGTGCGACGGATTTCCTTGATCAATTGCACGCCGTCGGGATCGTAGACCTTGCCTTGATCATCAGGCAATTCGAGATCCAGTGTGGCCGCCAGATAGTGATTGTCACGAATCAATGTCTTGGCCTGTTCGACGGTGCGAGCCAGATCCGAATCAAAGCCGGCCTGGGCGAGCATCATGCGTAACATATAAGCGATATCGGCATCATCCATGCAAATCAACAGTGGATATTTGGCGGTACTGGCCAGGCGTTGCGGTTCATCCACATCGCTTTCCACCCACTCAGGCAAATCGAAATAAAAGGTGGTGCCGATATTTTCACGGGAAATAAAATCGATATGACCGCCATGTTGTTCGATGATCGATTTACTGATCGATAATCCCAGGCCGGTACCACCCAGCGAGCGCGTGTCCGAAGCATCGGCTTGCGCAAATTTCTTGAACATGTCCTTATGGAAAGATTGCGGAATTCCCTTGCCCGTATCGGTCACGGAAATACGTACCTTATGGCCGCGTTTTACGGCGGAGATATCCACTTTGCTGCTGCCAGGGGAAAATTTCGCGGCATTGGACAACAGATTATTCATTACCTGCATCAGGCGATCTTCATCGGCATAAACCGATACCGACTCCGGACATTGAGACACGGCAAAGTGCACATCGAATTGTTCGCCATAGGCCTGATTGGCCTGTACAGCGGTATCGAGGAATTGTTGCAAATCCAGTAGTCGGTAATGGAAGACCATTTTACCGGACTCGATCTTTTCAATGTCGAGAATATCGTTGATCAATAACAACAAGCGTTCGGTATTTTTATTGGCGATATTCACCAGTGTCTTGGCCTGGGTGGGTAACAAGCCGGCAGCACCACCCACCAGCAGTCCAAGGGAGCCGCGAATTGACGTTAATGGTGTGCGCAATTCATGACTGACAGTGGAGATAAATTCGTTTTTGATTTGTTCAATACGGCGGCGTTCGGTCGTATCGTTGAAAATAACCACCGCGCCGGCGATCTGATTATTTTTGCGGATCGGTGTCACGGTGTATTCCACCGGGAAGGAGCTGCCATCGCGGCGCCACATCACTTCATCATAGACGCGCTGAATCACGCCCTGGGTAATGGCCGCGTGGATCGGACTGGTGGCGTAATCATATAACGAACCATCCTTGCGGGTATGGTGCCCCAGTGCATGAATAAATATGTGGATCAATTCGGCGGGTTTGAAGCCCAGCATGCGTGCGGCGGCAGGATTGACGAAGGTGGTTTTGCCTTCCAGATCCAGACCGTAAATACCTTCACCGGCGGACTCCAGCAACAAGCGCGCACGTTCTTCGGCCTGTGCGAGCGATTCAGCAATGCGCCGACGTTCGGTAATATCGCGGACGATTGCCACAAACCGCGGCTCCTGATCCACCGGATAAATATATTGCAGGAAAATTTCCACCGGGATCAGCGTACCGTTGCGACTGCGATGGTGCGTTTCCAGGGTAACGGTATTGCGCTGGCCATCGATCATCGGTTTAATGAAGCGGCGAAAACTCGCCTGATCGAACTTGGGCATGATATCGATAGGCGTCATGCGCAGTAATTCATTGTAGGTGTAACCGATTTGTTCCATCGCGCCCTGATTCACATAGAAGAACCGCAGGGTTTCCGGTGAGAACATGAACACACAGTCGAGCGTCATGTCCAGTGTGGTTTTGAAGCGGCTGATTTCTTCTTCGGCCTGTAATTGGCGACTGATGTCGCGCGCCATTGCCACGAAGCCGATGGTGTAATCATCCTTGTAATGTAATGCAGTCATGGTGAGCAATACCGGGAAACGCGAACCATCCTTGCGTATGTAAGTCCATTGTTGTTCGTCGGCGATACCCACGCGCGCCTTGGCGATGAATACTTCAAAATCCGGTTTGACGGGTTGACCAAGTTCGTCACTCAGCTGAATGGCACGTTGTACGATTTCATCTTTATCGTGAAACAACATCGGCGAGGCGCGGCCGATGATCTCGCGCTCACTGTAACCGAGCATTTCCTGTGCGGCGGCGTTAAAGGAACGGATGATGCCGTTGGGATCGGTCGAGATAATACTCAGTTTGGCGGAATCGAGAATGCCCTGCGTCAACGCCATGGTATCCTGCAGCAGGCGATCCGCTTCCTTCACCTGGGAAATATCGCGAATAATGCCGGTGAAATACCGCTGCGTACCAAAATACATTTCACTCACAGCCAGTTGCATCGGAAACACGCTGCCATCGGCGCGCTTACCGGTGACTTCACGGCGTTTGCCCAGGATGATCGGCGTGTTGGTTTCCAGATAACGATGCAGATATGAATCGTGATGTTCACGATCCCGCGTCGACATCAAAATCTTGACATTCTGGCCCAATACTTCGTTGGCCTGGTAGCCAAAGATTTTTTCGGCAGCCGGGTTAAACGTTTCGATTACACCGCGATCATTGATGGTGACAATACCGTCCACCGCTGTATCCAGAATCGCGGTGATGCGGGTTTCACGTTCCAGAATGGCGTGTTCGGCCTGTTTGCGTTCAGTAATGTCGGTGTGTGTTCCCACCACGCGCAGTGGCTGGTTACGCTTGTCGCGTTCTACTACTTTGCCGCGATCCAGAATCCAGCGCCACTCGCCGTACTTGGTATGGACGCGATGTTCGCTTTGATAGATCGGCGTATCGCCGTGGAAATGCGCCAGCAGACGTTGCTGCGCCAGGTGACGATCGTCCGGATGAATCAATTCTTCCTTGGCGCTGATGTCGGGGCGGATTTCACTTTGGGTGTAACCCAGCATCGTGTGCCAACGCGGACTGTAATAGGTTCTACCCGTGGCGATGTCCCAGTCCCACAAACCATCATTGGCACCTTCCAGTGCGAGTTTGAGTTGCTCTTCACTCTTGCGCAGCGCGCGGTTGGTTTGTACGCGTTGTTCATCGTTACGTAAGGCCCAGATCAGATTGGCGGTGGCCGTGACCAGCGGGGCCAGCAGAAACAACAAGCTGTCATCATAGTCTTCCGGTTTGTTGGCGAGACAAAATATACCCACCAGCTGGGTGCCGTGGTAAAACGGTGCGCCGAGAAAATTGCGCACCACGGGCATCCCGTCTGCACCGCGCGGCAAATCGCGTTGATTTGCCAGATAGTTGCTGATGTGTGGCATGCCGGTATGAATGATGCGGCCAAACATATTGCTGCTGTCAGCCAGGTTCTCCGGTGTCAGGCTATTCAGTAAAAATTTTTGTAATTCGGTATCGGTCTTGCCAATTTGACTACTGGTGAGCAAGCGCAACTGATGTTTGCCGTCGTGCGCAACCAGTTCGGCAATGCAGCCGACACTGCTATGAGTGAGGTTCAACAGATCATCGAGCACCTGGGTAAAAATCGCATTGGTCTGGGTGTTTTCCGCGATAAAATACGACTGGGCGCGGCTGATGGATTCCAGCAAGCGATTCTTGGTTTGCAGTTGTTGTTCGGATTCGCGACGTTCAATTTCCAGACCGATCCATTGCGCCATCAATTGCAGAAAACGAAAATCATCGTCGGTAAATTTGCCGGGATAGGCGCTGGTGCTGGAAAAATTCAAGGTGCCATAAAGTTTACCGTGCACCGCAACCGTCGTGCCGATGTATGCGGCCAGCCGCCGTTGCCGGTTATAACCTGGATGCGCATAACTCAAACTGGTATCCAGTGTTTCGAACCCGATGGGTTGACGTGCAGCGAGTGTTTGGCGGCAATAGGTGTTGGCGAGGGTAAACGACATGCCGGTTGGCAAATGGATATCGGGTGTCACGGCGGTCACGATGCTGTAGTGGCTGCCATCGACGCGCGACAGAATGGCGACCTCCATGGAAAATTCATTTAAACCCATCACCAGCAAGGCACGTACTTTTTCCGTGAAGCTCAGCTCGGATGAGATCGTGGTTTGCTGCAGATGGTTGAGGCGATGCTGTTCACGCTGTAATTGTTCACGCTGCGATAAAATGAAATTGTCACCGCGGCGCAGGAACCATAGGGCGGTGGCGCCTAACAACAATAACAGACTGCAGGCCCACAAGGCGGTCGACCAGCGCACCAGAAACGGCACATCGGTGTCGGCAATCGCCAGCAGATCCCATTGTGTACCGGGAACCGGTTGTGCAGCGGTTGCATACTGTGTCAGCGCAGCGCTGGCGGATGAACTCACAAGATGTTGCGCATCCAGCATCATGGTTTGCGGCGCGTCATGCAATACGATGGCAAAATGTTGATGTGGTAAGACCGCTTCCTGCAAATAGCGCTGCAGTGTATTCGTGGAAAAACTCGCCAGCAGAATGACAGGACGCTGATTATTCAGCGTTACCTGGGTTAACAAACTGAAATGCGCCGCATCACCGACAACATGCAGATTGATCGGTGCCTGCCGCCGCGCTTTTACAAAATGCTGAATCTCACCAAGGCACAGTGGATCAAGTTGCGTCTGGGCATTTTCCAGCAACAGCGTGCCGTAATTATCCGCCAGACTGAATCCCAGCAAACCAGGCTGGGCTTCATGCAACTCACTGAGCAATTGTGTTTGCAGTTTTTTGTCATTCGGTCGATCTGCGATGGCGCCGAGCAGGGCGCGATGATTCACCGCAAACAACGCCAGGTCGTGGCGTTGATTTTCCAGAAAATGAGTGAGAGCGTCGATCGTACGGGTCTGGGTATTCTGCAACAACATCTGTTCTTCCTGTTGCAGCGTGCGGTTCTGGTCGCTGGCATGCCAGAAAATCAGACCACAGGCCGCCAGCAGGATGGCCAGCAAGGTGGTGCCGCGGGGATGCTGTGCGATATTGTCGAGCAACTGTGGAAGAGACATGGAGCAATCCAGTGATTCCTGTCAGCACAGTATATATATAGGAGTGCGGTGAGAAAATGACCGCCAGCCCAATTTTGGACCGGCGGTCACACTGGAACTACTGAAGGTACAGGAATAAGGCGCTATTGCCCCGCCGCAGATTGAGCAGCAGGCTGGTGTTCTTGCCGATTGCCTTACGCAGGTCATCCATAGACTTTACATTGATACGATTCGCAGAGGTGATAATGTCATTTTTGCGCAAGCCGGTGTTGGCCGCGGCAGTTCCCCGTTCCACGTTGAGAATCAACACGCCCTCGATTTTGCCATACAGTGGCGAGTCAGCCGTGATCTCGCCCAACACTGCGCCCTGTAAATGCGGATTGATATCCTTGCCGTCGGATAGCACTTGTTTGGTTTCTTCGATGCGCGCGGTGACGGTCTTGCGTTTGCCTTCACGCAGGATGGTCATCTCCACCTTCTGACCCACACGCAACAGGCCCACCGCGGTACGCACATCACCGGCATCACGCACGGCCTTGCCGTTGATTTGGATGATCACATCACCGCTCTTCAGTCCGGCCTTGGCGGCGGGCGAGTCCGGCGTGACTTCATTGACGACGGCACCACCGCTACTGTGTTCCAGACCAAACGCCTGGATCAATTCCGGTGTCAGATCCTGTGCCTGGGCGCCGAGTTGACCGCGTTTGACCTGGCCGTGATCGAGTAACTGTTTGGTGACATCGCGCACCATGTTCATGGGGATCGCAAAGCCAATGCCGATGTTGCCGCCGGACTGGGAAAAGATCGCGGTATTCATGCCGATCAGTTCACCGCGCAGATTCACCAATGCGCCGCCGGAATTCCCCGGATTGATCGACGCATCGGTCTGGATAAAATTTTCATAACCTTCGATGCCCAGGCCACTGCGACCCAAGGCACTGACGATGCCGGAGGTCACCGTCTGGCGTAAGCCAAATGGGCTGCCGATGGCGACGACAAAATCCCCGACGCGCAATTTGTCGGAATCGGCAAACGGCAAGGCGGTGAGTTTATCGGCCTTGATCTGCAGCAAGGCCACGTCGGTTTCCGGATCGGTGCCAAGCAATTTGGCCTTGATGTGCCGACCGTCACTGAGCGCCACGGTGATCGTGTCGGCCTTATCGATGACGTGATTGTTGGTGATGATCAAGCCACGTTTGGCATCGATGATTACCCCCGAGCCCAGACTGGAAAAGGTGCGTTCGCGACGTTGTTCGGGTACTTCAAAAAAACGCCGAAAAAACGGATCATCAAACAAGGGACTTTGCTGTTCCTGCACCTTGCCGGACGTCGCGATGTTGACCACGCCGGGCACGGTTTGCTCGAGCATCGGGGCCAGACTGGGCAGGGCATGGCCCTCACCATCGGCGGTGGGCAGGGCGGCCTGTGCCACAGGCAACGTCGCGATACTGGCAGCCAGTGCCAGCGCGGAGATAAGCAGGGGATGTTTCATGCGTTCCTCACCTAATATTTTGTTGTTATCACATTGAGCCGTTGGTTCAAGACTATACGAAGTGGGTACTTAATCGGGGCTTAATATATAACACCGGTGGTGTGGGGAGACACCACCGGTGTGTTGCAGCGAGTTAGTTGAGTTCCTGCACCGCAATCTTGCGTGGTTGTACCTTATCGTGTTTGGGAATGGTCACTTCCAGCACGCCGTTCCTGCTCCTGGCGTTGATCTTGTCGGCGTTGGCGGTGTCCGGCAGGCTGAAGCGGCGATAAAACGAACCATACGAGCGTTCGATGCGCTTGTAACCTTCGCGTTCTTCCTTCTTCTGGGCTTCACGTTCGCCTTTGATGGTCAGAATACCGTTCTCCATGTGTACCTCGATGTCCTTGGGGTCCACGCCGGGGATATCGGCGACGATCACAAAGCCCTGGTCGGTTTCTTTCACGTCCACGGCGGGTGACCAATCGCTGGTGACCACACTGCTATTGCCTTGATTCGCGCCGGTATCGAATAAACGATCCATTTCCTTGCGCAATTGATCCATCACATTCCAGGGTTCATAACGTACCAGTGCCATGTTGCTCTCCTTTATCGGTTGTGGGGTGCGCGTTGCGCACAATGAAACTTGCTGATGCCACCGATATAGGAATCCATGGAATTGAGTTCAAGACTTGAATGCTAAGCAGCGCGCACACATCTGTGATTGTTTGATCTTGATCAGATTTTGCCTGTCAAGACACAGCTAGAATGCGTATATTAGACACACAAGATATAGTGTGTGCACAGTTTTGGTGAATAACCCTGTGCATAACAGGTGGAGAACGCGGTACAAGCACTAACTTATTGAAATTACTTTGTCTTAACGTCATAAAAAAAATATTTTGACAGTTTTATTGACAGCAGAAGACCTAGGTCATAATCTTCACTCTATCACTATATGTTGTGGTGTAGCCCAGGTCCCCAAGGACTTGCGAATTGCAGAGCACACTACAATTAAATAAGAAACCGGTTGTGGCCTTACCCCCCAACACAGCCACATGAGGGCCCTGAGGCCCGACCCACAGACCACGGATTAACGGAGGAAGTGACTCGCGATGAAGCGTGCATTTTTAAAAGAAGTGAAACCGGATTCACTCACCCAAATCAAGTACCAATCCGCCTCGCTGGATATCTGGGACAAGAAATACCGCCTGCGTTCCAAAGACGGCCAGATCATCGACCAGACCATGGATGAGACCTATCAGCGCGTGGCCCGTGCCATCGCCGAGGTTGAACCGGTCGAACAACGCCAGCATTGGTACGAGGAATTTTTGTGGGCACTGCGTCATGGCGCGATCCCCGCCGGCCGTATCACTTCCAACGCCGGGGCGCTGCAACACAAACCGGCTACCTCGACGATCAATTGCACGGTCTCCGGCATCATCCACGATTCGATGGATGACATTCTGCAAAAAGTTCACGAAGCGGGTTTAACGCTCAAGGCCGGTTGCGGCATCGGCTATGAATTCTCGACGCTGCGGCCGAAGAACGCCTATGTTTCCGGCGCCGGCGCCTATACTTCCGGGCCGCTGTCGTTCATGGATATCTACGACAAGATGTGTTTCACCGTGTCCTCCGCCGGTGGCCGGCGCGGCGCACAGATGGCGACCTTCGACATCAGCCATCCCGACGCCAAGGATTTCATCCGCGCCAAGCGCGAAGCCGGGCGTTTACGGCAATTCAATTTATCACTGTTGATCACCGATGAATTCATGCAGGCGGTGGATAGCGACAGCGACTGGCCGATGGTCTTCCCACTCAAGGCCAAGGAAGTTGAAACCGACAAGATCGATGTGAATGATCCGTCGCAAGTGATCTGGCGCGACTGGCCGATCACCGAAGGCTATGTCGTCAACGATGCCGGTCTGGTCGCCTGCAAGATCTACAAGACCATGAAAGCCCGCCGCATGTGGGACATGATCATGACCTCGACGTATGACTTCGCCGAACCGGGCTTTATTCTGATCGACAAGGTTAACGAGATGAACAACAACTGGTGGTGCGAGAATATTCGGGCCACCAATCCCTGCGGCGAGCAACCGCTGCCACCGTATGGTTCCTGTTTATTAGGTTCGATCAATCTCACCACGTTTGTGCGCAGTCCGTTCACCGACAAGGCCGAATTTGATTGGGCCGAGTTCAACAAGACCGTCAGCATTTTCACGCGCCTGCTCGACAACGTCGTGGAGATAAACGGCCTGCCACTGGAACAACAGCGGCATGAAATTTTAAATAAACGTCGGCACGGCATGGGCTATCTCGGTTTAGGCTCCACGCTGACAATGTTGCGCATGAAATACGGTTCGGCCGAATCCGTGGCGTTCACCGAACAGGTCAGTCGCGAAATGGCGATGTCCGGTTGGCGCAGTGCGCTGGAACTCGCCAAGGAAAAAGGCCCGGCACCGATCATGCTGGAAGAGTTCACCGTCACCGGCGCGATGTTGCGCAAGCGTCCGGAAATGCAACGCGATGGATTTAAAGTCGGTGACAAGATTCAAGGCAAGCTGCTGCACGCCAAATACAGCCGCTACATGCAACAGATCGCCGGTGTTGATGCCGAACTGGTGGAGGAGCTCGCCACAACCGGCGCACGCTTCACGCATCACAGTTCGATTGCGCCCACCGGCACCATTTCCTTGTCACTGGCCAATAACGCCAGCAACGGGATTGAGCCGTCGTTCGCGCATCACTATTTCCGCAATGTGATCCGCGCAGGCAAGAAGTCCAAGGAAAAGATCGACGTGTATTCCTTCGAGATGTTGGCGTATCGCGAACTGGTGAATCCCAAGGCGATGCCGTATACCGACAAGGAAGAGGAAAAGCTGCCGGATTATTTCATCACCGCCGAAACGATCACGCCCAAGGAACACGTCGACATCCAGGCCGCCGCGCAAAAGTGGATCGACTCGTCGATCTCCAAGACCGCCAACGTGCCGACGGATTATCCGTTCGAGGATTTCAAAAACATTTACACCTATGCCTATCAGCAAGGTTTGAAAGGGTGCACCACCTTCCGCTTCAACCCCGCCGCCTTCCAGGGCGTGCTGGTCAAGGAGCAGGATCTGGAAAAGACCACCTATCGTTTCAAACTCGAAGATGGCCAGGTGATCGAAGTCAAAGGCAACGAAGAGATCGAATACGACGGCGAAACCCATACCGCCGCCAATCTCTACGATGCGCTGAAAGAAGGCTATTACGGCAAGTTTTAAATTTTCTATGTAGGTTGGGCTACCAGCCCAACAGCGGGTCGGCACAAGGCCGACCCACCAATTAACTAACCGAAAGGCAGTTAAATGCAAACCCAACGATCGTTGATGGCGCAAAGAAGATTGATGCAACAACGCAGAGTTCAGGAACAACAGCAGAGGACCCGCAGACAATGGCAATTAAAATCCAAGGCAAAATAGTCGGCTACGACGTTGCCAGCGAAGATGCAGATGACAAAGCCGCCGAACAGGCGCTCGCCGCCGCGCGTGGCAACGAAGCAGAAAGCAATGTCATCCACATGCACGAAAAGCTCGAGCGGCCCGAGATGCTGCTGGGCAGCACCTACAAAATCAAAACGCCGCTCACCGAGCACGCGCTGTATGTAACGATCAACGATGTGATATTAAATCCCGGCACGCCGCACGAACTGCGCCGCCCGTTTGAGATCTTCATCAACTCCAAGAACATGGATCACTTCCAGTGGATCGTCGCGCTGACGCGCATCATCTCCGCCGTGTTCCGCAAAGGCGGCGATGTGACCTTTTTGGTCGAAGAACTGCGTTCGGTGTTTGATCCCCGCGGTGGTTACTTCAAGAAAGGCGGCAAGTACATGCCGAGCCTCGTCGCCGAAATCGGCGATGCGATCGAATGCCACCTGCGCATGATCGGCCTGCTCAAGGACACCGACCTCGACGAACACCAGAAAAAACTCATCCAGGAAAAACGCGCCCAATACGAATCCACCGTCAAACAAGCCGAAAAAAACGTACCCGGTGATTTTCCCGATGGCGCGCAGCTGTGTGCCAAGTGCACCACCAAGGCGGTGATCAAGATGGATGGGTGTATGACGTGTCTTAATTGCGGAGATAGTAAGTGTGGTTGATTTATATTGGGTGCGTGAGGGAAAGTAATGAAAAGCGCTGACAGATTCGATTTGGTGCGAAAAACACAGATTGCACTTTTTCAAGAAAGCGGCGTAGATAAAAGCGACTTTGATGGAATTATTGAATTATTGGGCCCTGAAAAAATAGCCAGATATCTAAGTATAAAGTATATCGAAGTGGACGAATTACCAAGCAATGATGCTAACATTGAAATTGCGGGAGTGCTTGACAGAACTAATAAAACGATTTACGTGTCCAAGAAATTTCCAATAGAACAACGTAGATTAACTGGTATGCATGAAATTATTCATTGGATGTTACATAAAAATGTAGGGCGTGATCACTTGCATAGAGATCGGCCGATATCCCGAGTACCCGGTAAAGATTCAGTAGATTGGTATGAAGTAGAAGCAACAAATTATGCATGTCGATATTTGATGCCTGAAAAGATGGTTAAAGAAATATTTGCCCGAAGCTTTGGGTTACACATTGGTGAACAAATAGAATTTAATGAGAATGTTGCCTTCCACCTCGGGAAAGACATTGAGATAGTAAGAACGATGGACCAGATGCAAAGAGCTATACTTTTGGCAACAAATTCATCATTTGGCCGGGCTATTATCCCACTATATCTACAGTTTAAAGTATCGCCGACAGCAATGGCTATTCGTTTGAAAGAACTGGATCTTTTGGCCCCTGATAGGTGGAGAGGGAAACCTAATTTACGAGTAGTCTTATAATTCGCGCCTTGACCTGGCTGTCTTATATAGTTTTATTGTTTTAAATAACATCACTAAGAAAATATTTGCTTAGGAGAATAGATTGCAGTTGAGGGATTCACCTGCGCTTAGGGAAGTGTTAACACACTTTTTTCCTTCCATTCAGATTCAACAAATAGTACCTGCGCCATCTGGTCAAAGGGTTGTGTATTTTTGTTCATTTGCTGAATATTGTGCTGTCGGGGAATATAGTAAATCTGATAGCCAACAAAATTGGTATAAGTGGGGTAATGTCGTACTGAAAGTCAGCCAAGATGTGCATCCTAGTGTCATCGCTCGGCTTGAAAAGGAAATAGAAATATTAAATAGTTTGAATTCGATATTCTATCCTAAGCTTTATTATTATGATGTGTTTTCAGAGGACCCGGAAACCGAGGCAAAATTTCAGTATCGGTTATTTATTACTGTCGAGGAAAGAATTAATGGCGAGTCATTAAATCACTGTAAAAAGCGTTTCACTAAAGAAATAGCTGTTGCCCGATTGATTTTACAGTTGGTAGATGGCTTACGCCATCTTTGGGAACATCCGCAACGTATTGTTCACCGGGATCTCAAGCCTGATAATATTTTGATATATCCTGATGGCTCACCTGTCATCATTGATTTAGGGATTATTCGTGAAGAAGGCAGTGGCGGGATAACGAATACATTTTGGCAAGTAGGTCCCTGCTCGCCTGCATATGCTAGTCCAGAGCAAGCAAGAAATGATAAACGTAACATAAACTTCAGAAGTGATTTTTTTGCACTTGGTGTTATCGCATATGAATTGCTATCTGAAAAAAATCCATTTTGTGAAAATCAGAGTGACCTACAGGAAGAAGTACTTCAGCGAGTAATTGAATATGAGCCAAAAAAGTTGAGTGTACTAGGCAGAGCTTCGGAACCATTTTCTAATATAGTATTCCATTTGATGGCTAAACAGCCTTACCAGCGTTATCGGACTGTAGATGCATTAAGGCAAGCTTTAGTAAATTTTATAGAGGGTAGCCAATGAGTATTAAAATTTACCATCAGATTGGCCATAATCCTAATTGGAATATTGAATCATTTACAGAGGATAAATGTGGCGAAGGACTCATCTTTAGTCCTGTTCATCAGACTCGTGATAAGGTCGAATCGATTGATTCTTCAATAAAAAAACATACTGTATTTGATCCACAGTATTATTTACCTAATTCTCAGAAGAAAAAACTTTCTACCTATCCTTTCTTTCCCGAGGTTATTTCTGGAGGATTTACAACGATAGATTATCCACTAGTAGCGATTGAATCAGCACGTCAATGTATCTCATTTCAAATGGGGCAAGGTTTTGAAAAGATAATTATACCTGCACGATACATTGATCAAATGATTACTGATTATATAGAAAGGCAGGAGGAGTACTCTATTTTACCGTTTTTCAAAGTAATTGGAGAAATTGGAACAAATATCCCCATATATATTACATTGCCACTAACATCGCACATGATTCAAGATGAAGGATTTCGAACGAAAATACTCAATTGGGTAACAAGTTTCCCTGAGTTGGCAGGTGTATACGTACTGATAACTAACGAGCGTGCTACAAAACAAATTCAATCGTCAGAGTTTTTAACTGCATATCTTGATTTTTTGATGACATTTCGGACAGTTGGTCTTGAGGTTATTTCTGGGCATACAAATACGGAAAGTTTGTTATACGCATTAGTAGATGAAATCACATTAACATTTGGTGCTTTTGAGAATACTCGAATGTTTTCTTTGGATAAATTTGTTGAAAGTGAGGAAGAGCGGCGTGGCCCTAAGGCAAGGATATATTTGCCAGGATTACTTAATTGGGTGCAGTTCAATCAAGCTCGTGAAATCAAGAATGACAATCCTGCGTTATGGGCACAGATCTATGTGTCGACAAAATATGGCGACCAAGCGTTAGCTTCATCAGTTGAACCGTATTTCAACCAACCACAACTTTATAAACATTATTTTATGTGCTATTACGAGCAAATACGAATGCTCAGTGAACTTAATGTAATGGACCGATATGCACTGTTGCGTGAGTGGATAAAACAAGCAATTTCTAATCACAATGCCGTTACAGCAATGCCATTAGATCTCGATCACCATGGGAATGGTATGCACCTCCAACCATGGTTGGATTCTATAAATCACTTTTATAGAAAATATCTAAAAGTGTGACAATAGTCGGTGGGCAATTTCTGCATTTGCTTGCCAAAATCGTGCTGGCGATTTGGGCGGAAGAGGTGATGGAGTTAAATATGTAATGATGCTACCTTCTGTAGACAGTGCCACTAGGCCAATATTAAGTCGTATAAATTGGTCAAGATTATCTAAAGCAGGTTTGATACTATACTCATCAAGTAATACCCAGGATTGGGTGGCATAGTCACGATAACGTACTGCTTGGACCAATGCGCGCTTCCAATGTCGAAGCTTTGCTTCTACAGCATATATGTTTTTAACTATTTGGCGTGGTTGAATTGTTTTAATCCAAAAACCAGTGGTATTTTTACGTTTGCAAAAGCCATGTTCAACAAATTTGTTAAGTATTGTCACTGCAGTATTTCGTGTTGACATTGAAAGTGCAGCAAACTCTGACGTAGTAAAATATTTGCGATACGGGAGTGAACGTAATGAATAAACCCAGCGAGGAGATAATTCTCCTAGATGTTGTCTATTTTTCCAACCTTTATGTATTTCATAAAGAACAATATCGGCGACACCATCACCACATTCAAATTCAGTGAGTAAGCCTGAAGAATATTTTTGGATTTTATGTCCGACAATTGCTTCAAATAAATGAACTAACTGTTCTTCAGTATTGAAGCGTAGTGGTGGATTGTTGGAACTCGATATAGTCGAGGTCTTTGTAACTGTTACTTTTTCAAAGATTTGGGCTGTTAGCATAAAATTATCGCATCCATTTCTTTGTTTAAGACAAACTATTGATGAAAAATTATGACTGCATGATAGTTTAATTCAAGTAATTTTGCAAAAAATTATTTGACCAGATGCAGATCAGGGTCAGGTATTGCAATAACACATTAAAATTCACACACCATGTGCCACCAAGAAACCAAAACCTGCTCACGCTGTAATACCGATTTCGAATGCCAAGTCGGCACAATCCCGTTGTGCCAGTGCCAAGCCGTTAAACTTACTCCACTACATCGGAGTTACATCGCGCAACGCTACAACGACTGCCTGTGCGCTGCCTGTCTGCTGGTGTTACGCAGCGAGTGCAATCAGGCCGCGCACGAAAACCGGATCGCGGAGTTAGTGGGCCGGTAAGAGGATTCAGTCAATCAAACTGCTATTAGTCTAAACTCACGGGTAAGGTTTTATAGGGTCGTTACTTGCCTGCTCCTTTTTTGCAGAAATGTTAACCGAGAGTATGTTTTAATCACAATTAGTTCGTATATACTCTTGCTTCGCAGGGATGATTACAGGGGGAAGGATATGAGTGGAAAGTATTATGATGTGGGAGCAGTAAATAATCTCCTTTTTGAGATCAATGGGGTCAGACTCGATTGAAACGACAACAAGATGACAGTCTGATTCTATAAGCTAACAACAATGCCCACCCACGAAACCAAAACCTGCCCGCGCTGTAATGGCGACTTCGAATGCAAAGTCGGCACAATCCCGTTGTGCCAGTGCCAGGCCGTCAAGCTCCCTATGCGACTGCATGGATGCAGGAGGTAGAGCAACGCAGAGAGCAGTTGCCGATAAACAACGCAGTTACATCGCACAACGCTACAGCGACTGCCTGTGCGCTGCCTGTATTCTGGTGCTACGCAGCGAGTGCAATCAGGCCACGCACGCAGGACGGATTGCGGCGTTGCTGGGGCGGTAAATTGAAAGGAACTTATTTTGCGGTTAGTACTTTATTCATCGCTTCGCAATCCCAGCTATGTTTGAGTGACAGCTCTGCGGATTGTTTGAAAATAGAATAACGTACGGCAGCATCAAGGGTAAAAATACCTGAATGTGCTTGCAGGGCGTCATTATTTGTTACCCTGGACTTTACGTTAGTAAAGATATATTCACTTTTCGCAGGATTGACCATGCTGCTATTGGCTACTTCGGTATAGATTTTACAAATTTCATCAAAGCCATTATGCTCACTAGCATTGGCAAAGAGTTGAATTAAGAAAAAAAACGATAGAAGTAATAGTATTCTTGTTTTATGCATATATCACCTTAATATTTTTACAGATATTTCTATGCCCACCAGATAGCCTTGCTACCTGGTGGGCTAATCATACACAAGGAGGGAAATGATGAACACTATGGTAGCAAAGAAGAATCTCACCGATGAGGAAAAGAAGAAGATAATCCAAGAAGCATTGGGGAAGGATTACGATATTGCCGGACGAAATTATCCAGTTCTCAGTAAAGTCATCGATTATATTGGATACGCCGACAACACATTTACAATAATAGAATTATTACCGATGGTTGAGTCGGTTATGGCGAGCAGCACAATTATTACCGTAGCCGCATCAGGAGCGGCGATATTCTCTATTGTTTTATTCCCTGTTTCGGCACTAATCAGTGTCATTGATGCCTATCAAACTGGCCATAGATTCTATTCGTATCGAGCAATAGCCTATACGATTACTTCCTGGGCGTTTGATAAGCCGATATTACGGGAATCACAAAGAATATTATTTAATATCAGATCGGGGCCGGTCGTTCAAAATCCCAGAGTAGTTGGGGAATTTGCTAAGGTATGGAAGGATACGTCTGATTCTGTAGTTAGGATGTTAAATCAAGAAATAGCTACAGGAAAGGCAACGAAAGAAGTGATGCAAATAATATTTCGTGCGCTTGGTGACGGTAATGAGCAAAAATTATGCGATTTATTCTTAAGAGGCTTCGAAAATAATCTGTCGCCCATAGAGAAGATTACTTGGAAGAGTAATTATAAAATAATATATCCAAACTAATCGCACTAAAAAAATGAAATCGACTTCATCGAAAGTAATTTTGGCGATCGCGGCATTAGTGGTGTTTGCCATAGGGGTTGTGCAACTATCCTCAAAATCGATCCTGTTACCCTCTAGGCAATTTGTTCGACCGTCTGAACTCAGCATAATAGGTCAAATAGTTGTTGCGGCAGGAATATTCTCATTGTCGGGATTCTTTTTGGTGCTGATGTCGGATAAGCCAATTAATAAGCCGCTTAGCCAGATTCTGTTGGTGATGTTTCTGGTGTTATTATTTATTGGAATGTTTGTCTGATCGACAAGAGGGGATTTTCAATTCTATCCCCGCAATGTGCTACTACGCTACCACGTGCCACCACGAAACCAAAACCTGCCCGCGCTGTAATGGCGACTTCGAATGCAAGAACGGTTCGATCCTGTTGTGCCAGTGCCAGGATGTAAAGGGCCGTCTGCCTGTGCGCCGCGTGTCTGCTGGCGTTACGCAGCGAGTGCAATCACGCCGCGCACGAAGAACGGGTCGCAGCGTTGGTGGATCGGTAGAGTGCATTTAGATAGAGTAAGATTGGAATTATTATAATTTTAGAAAATTAACCGCACAGTCTTATTTATTCATGACAAATAGTCAAATTATCACACTGCTGATATTGACAGTGATGCTATACGGCTTCAGCTATTTATTGTTGCGTATGGTGTCTGACATGTTCCTGATGCACTACAAATCCCTGATTGCAACAAATGCAGCAAAGTATTGTGTATCCATAGCAGGCAGTTTTTTCGTTGTGAGTCAGGCGGTGGTGCTTGGCTGGAAAATGTATCTTGTGGTTATTATCCTCAGTATTATCATTGGCATAACCCTGATGGCAATTTCGGGGATGAAACGATTATTTTTACATTTGATTGCTGTAGGTATCGGTCTTGGTGTCAGCCTGTTGTATGCGTTAATCTTTTATCTGTCAGCGGGATAGTGGATTATTGTGCACTGCACCCGTTTATCAGTCGAAGGGGATAGCTAGTAGCTCAGGGTCAGACTCGATTGAAACGACAACAAGATGACAGTCTGATTCTCTAAGCTAACAACAATGCCCACCCACGAAACCAGAACCTGCCCACGCTGTAATAGCGACTTCGAATGTAAAGTCGGCACAATCCCATTGTGCCAATGCCAGGCCGTTAAACTTACTCCACTACATCGGAATTACATCGCGCAACGCTACAGCGACTGCCTGAGCGCTGCGTGTCTGTTGGCGTTACGCAGCGAGTGTAATCAGGCCGCGCGCGAAAACCGGATTGCGGCGTTGCTGGGGCGTTAAATCTTACACACTATTTGCCACTACGCCAGCGTTGGCGTGCGGCATTCAATCTCTCTGCATAAGTGCCATCTTGTTTCATTTGGATGATCTTCGCACGGCGTGTTGCCAGGATGTTGACTAATGCTTTGCAATAGATTGAATTGAGCAATAGAAATGCGAGTGCCGCGAAGGCGCACAGTATATAGGCGAAGGTGGCAATGGAGGTTTTAGCAAATAATTGCATGCCAATTAATACGACCGGGGTAAAGGAGAGATATTTCAACAACTGCGCCGGCCAGTACCAGCCGCGTGTTGCTAATATAACCAACACGGCTGCTGACAGTGACGCCGAAACGATGATGGCCAGTTCGACGCCGGGGTGGAATTTAAATTGACCAATCATAAATGCCAGACTTCCCACAAAGCTGACTAAGGCGAAGATGTACCCGAAAATAAAATGCCACATGCCCGGCATCGGGAAAATGGGCTCGAAGGGGTCCAGCAGTTTCGCTTTTTGTGAATCAAGGGAATTGTCGTTCGGATGGCTCACTCGGTGGGCGCCTCTTGGACTAGAACCAGTGAAACTGATGTCCCGATTCTATTAATGACACCATACAACCCACTGCCAAGAAGGCTGGCTCCGGCTCCGAATAAATCGATGATCTTGGTCCGCATTGCTTGGGTTACTTGAATTTGTGCATACCGTTTTGGAACAGTCCCGGCCTGAACCATTGCTTTCAGTGCCTTATTACTCAGGCCAGGATTATCTATTTTGGCAAGTTCTTCTGCAAGACGCTTACGTTCATGGCGCTGCATACCTTTCATAATTTGCCACCACGATTTTGACGGTGCGGCTCTTTTTAATGTCAATGCGAGTTTAATGCCCGATGTCGCTGAAGCAATCCCACCAGCTGCTGAAACGCCGTCTAAAGTCATACTGGCGTATAAATACCACTCTTGAGAATCCAACCAGTCGACAGTGCTGGTGTCGCCTTGAGAAATTTTAACTGTTCTGAATAGTCCAACGCCGCATTGCACTGCTGATGCGCCTGTCGTGGCATAGGCCAAATAAATGATTGCCGTACTGGCACCACCGCTAACTGGGGCAAGCGCCGCACCACCGAAAATTGCAAGGACACCCAGGACTGCAGCACCACAAGATAATATTGTGCCAGTGACTTCTGACGCTAAGCGATCATTAACAGGATCTGTAGTATTTAGTTTTGATGATTCGTGAATGAGCAAAGTTTTTTTCTGACTTCCAGTTGGTTTACGTATATAGACTTATTAATCATACATGATTTACCTTAAGGCACAACCCATATGATAAGAATCAGACAGTGAAGTAGTTTATAAATGCAACAAATCCACCAGCTTCGACGAGATAATTAGAGGTGCAGGAATGGTAAATTCCATGACGTTTCCCACGTCAGAACAACGAGCAGAGAGCATGGTGTATGGTTGTTTTTATCGGGACTGCTATTTTTATGAAAATTGTAGTCGGTACACATGATGATGTGATGGACAAATAAAGTGGACGTATTTAATTACTTACAAGATGAAGAAGACTGGATGCGTGTTGAGCGGGTATTCGAGATGGCGACGTCACGCGGGTGTTATCTGGGCGAAATTAATCTGGTGTGTAAAAGCGCATTAACAGGACATGCCTATTTGATAAAGAAGAAGAAACAAGGCCGCATCAAAATGGCCGTGTTTGGATAACGCTGCGAAATGAAACACAACCAAAAGAACGCGCTTCG
Source organism: Gammaproteobacteria bacterium (assembly GCA_024641475.1). GTDB lineage: Bacteria > Pseudomonadota > Gammaproteobacteria > UBA6429 > Thiohalophilaceae > JACQBC01. The sequence continues at coordinate 5,021 of JAHECZ010000021.1, read as the reverse complement.
TGAACGCACGCCGTTGTTAATTGTCATCTCGCTCGATAATCGGTAAGCGAACACCCAACAGATCCTCAATCTCGACAAAACCCGCATGTAGATTGCAGAAAGTTTTCGGGATATCAAAAACAGCCGCTGGGGATTGAGTTTTGCACCACGATCTATCGCTATGAGAATCTGTTATTGCGCTCATCAGGCGATGCAGGCAGTATGGCTGATAGGCAAGATCGCTGAATATTATAAATATAATTCCTGTCGCGATAAGGCAGCTTGATTACAGCACAAAGAGACTTATTGCTATGCATGATTTTAAGGGGATTGGTCAGTGTCTGGCCCCTATCTTGTGCGTGGGCCTAATGTGAGGTTTGGAGTTAATCTGCCGCCCAGAGCCAGAATGTGCTGAGAGCTTGTCTGCTGTGGTACTGGCAATTAAACCGTCGGCTAGATCATTAAAATGACATAGATATGCATTGAGTGGTATAGGGATCACAGTTCTTTACACATAAGGATAAAGTATTGCTAATGTAGCAGCAGGATCTGCCGATTACTTGAAGCAAAAATACATAATGCTAAATCGATAAGTTCAGTATAGAAAACCAGAATAGGAAATTTAACATGACACTAGATATCACACGAATCTACCGTATTCACTTTGTATATTTTATTCTTCCATGCTTTTTGATGCTGCTCACGGGCTGTTCTTCATGGGGCTGGCAATCCAAGGACAGCAAAACTCAGACGGGCACCTTTTTCAATCCAGATGGAACGAAGTATGTCGGTGGATTTAGTGAAAACTTGGCGAGTGGGAAAGGAACCCTATTTTATGTATATCCAGAATACCAGGAAAGAAAAAACATGGGATTCCAGATGCATGACGATGCACCTTCCGAATTAGACGGAAGTATCCTGAGTGGTGAGTTTTCCGTGAGCAAAACAAAAATAATGGACATGCAGATTGAATCAAGCGATATCAAAGATAACACCCAGGTAAAATATGTCTCTGCAACTAATCGACGCGAACCATTTACTTACGTAGGTAATTATGCGCACGGCGGGTTCGAGGGTAAGGGTGTGGTTACCTTTAAGGATGGCCGTCGCTTTGAGGGGCGATTTAGTAACGAGGAAATGCTTTACTCTAAAATCGATAAACATGGACGAGCGTGGGATACGAACCGATTAATCGGTAGTAAGTTTAGTGGATATGGTGTGATGAGCTGGCCTAAAACTGCTAATTTTGTAGGTGCTGAATTTGAAGGAGTTGCCTATGATTATAATTTATTCATACGGAAAGGCAGCGAACATAGTTGTGTTTCACCGATATTTTTAGGGAAAGGGATCTTGCATGTGAATGGCAAAGATATTTATGACGCCTTTGTTATGGAAGAGTACGATCACAGCAGAGTTTGGCTGGTCTCTAAAAAACAATTTGATGAGAAATTAAGTTATTACGAAAGTCAAAATTGTGATGCGAATCTAACCGGACAAATGAATCAAGATAATTCATACGAAGCGCGGCGGATTGCTGAAATCAATCAGGCGCGACAGAGTGCGAATGCATGGCTCAGCAATGAGATCGCCAATATGCCGAGTCGAATGAAATCAGATATGGCCAACCTGGATGCGGCATCGCGCGGAACCAGTGTTGCTGCAGAAGAAGCCAAGGCGCTCAGGAATGCCGATTTTTATGTGCGCATTGCCGCGATGGAGGCAGATCCAAATAGTGATTTAAATAAAGACAAGCGTGCAAATGAAAGAGCTAAAATGAAACGGCATGCGGATGAGCTGCAACGTAAGGCTGATTATGCCAAGAAGAAAGAGGAGCTTAGAAAAACAGCTGCAGCCGATGACGAAAGACACGCCACGCAAGTGCGCGAGCGCGATGCGGCAAGTGAAAAGTCTAGAAGACAACACGAGGCCAACGAATTGAAGGAGAAAAACGATCAGGAAAAGAAGCGTATGAATGCAGAACATCGCGCGGAGGAAATACGAATAGCAGCAGAGCATACACGTAACATCAATCTTGAGTTGGCGAAGAAAAAGGCCGCAAAAGAGCAACAAGAACGAGACGAGCAAGATCGTCAAGAGAGTTATTTGAACGCCATGAGAAGTGGGATACGTCTTTCTGCCACCACGTGTCCAGACGGCGTAGGCCATCACTATGTGAATGGCACAAGGCCTAAAATCAAAGGAAATTATTGTATCGATGTCTATTACCAGGCAAGTTGTGCGGGGAGTCGCACAACCAGCACAGGAGTGGCGACCAATTTTATTGGACTTGACGATTGTTTTGGGGATACTTATCAGATCAATCCAAAACCTGCATGTCAGGCAGAGTTAGTTCGTGTTGTAGTCACGGATGTGCGTTTCGGTTGTAAATAGTTTGGTGCTAAGCGAACGCTGTGTGGCGTGCTTACTTAATGATATGTAGAAAGTAATCGCAGCAATGCGAAATAGACTTACTGATATATAGCGCGGAAATAGTGTAAATATATTCTGGTTTGTATTTTTGGGTGTTTGATATGCATAGCAGGAACGTATATAAATATCTAATAGTATTATTGTCATTGAACTTTTCGTTTGCGCTTGCATCGCCGACTGCGAATGAATTCGAGGTATGCCACCGTATGGCTTCGCTATCGCTGACTCATTGCCTGAATAAAAATCCAGGCATGGATAACAATGATTGCTGGCAGAATGCCAGACAAACAAATGAAAATTGTTATAAAAATGTACAGGCTAGTCATCGGCGCGATATACATAGAGAGAAGGCGATAGAAAAAGCCAGAAAAGATAAGGAAAATGAGCTACAAAAACGAAGTACACAGATCATTGTCCAATAATTATTTACAGGGTCTAAAGGCATGCCACTGAACAATCTCAAGCGTGCAACAATATCGCCAGGAGCAGTCGTAGTGTCAGCCAATTAGAATTGGCAGATCATGTTGAAGCCGGTTAAATTGGTAAATGGAAAAATCGATCAGATTAATTGGTAATGGTATCGCCGTCTATGAATTTGGCGGGAGAGGATCCGGGTCAAGTCTTTCTACAACACAGTAACAGACACAACCATGTGCCACCATGAAACCAGAACCTGCCCACGCTCGTTGGCGCGGAGACGGTTCTATTTTATCGATCTTATGTTAAGTCGGTTTATTAAAAACTGTCTTTTGTTATGCGAAATATAGCTGAAAATGGTTTATCTGTGTACCATTTGTCCTGATCAAAGAGGGGGAGATAAAACAATGAGAATAGTCAAAAATGCAACATTGTTACATGGTTTCGATCGGAATAGTGCATTACCAACTCTGTTGAAGCCAGTCAGTATGTCGGGACGATATCTCCATTGTTTGCTATTGGTTGCTTTCATACTGTCCACCACTTCCTGTGGATTTCCTAAATATGTAGTGCAAAAACCCAGTAAACAACAGTTCATATCAGAAGACGTCGCCTACCGTCTACTTAAGAGTCCTTTGCAGGGAGGTTACCTCTGCAAGGAGAATATTCGTGCAGAAATAAGCTTTACAGATTTGCATCGCACAAAAAATGATATTTTGTTCAAAAGTCATGTACGTCTTTACAAATCAAAAGACCAACTGGCGGATGATGCAGTGACCGGCCATTTTAATCTGGAAAATGGTGTGATGTTGTTGGAGTCAAAGATAAATTACGACAGTTGGCCGCCGCCAAAGGTATTTACACTCGTGCTCGGTCGCGATGTTGCTGGCAAAGGATGGGAAGGCTACGTTGAGGATAGTCGATTCGAGACGTGCTATAAAGCAGCGTTCGCCAGTCAAGGAAGTAATCCTACAAGCACGTTGCCCATTGATATCATTAGCCCGGGTGACGCATTCGAAACCGCGGTCCAGATGAATGAAATACGCTATCCCTGGCATTTATATTTACTCGACATCGCCGCGCGGAACGGCGATGTAAACTCTCGTAACTACTTAACCGTCATTTCACATTTTATGAAACAGGCAGAACAAGGCGACGTGAGCGCGTTCTATAAGCTTGGCGATTTATATTCACGCGGCGATTATTTTGAATGGAAGGGTGGTTTGCATCCCTGGTCACAACGCGACACAACATTTGCTGAATCATATGGCATCTATAAGCTTCCCGGATATATCCAACAGCCGCCCCAGTCCAACGGACTACCCAAAAACAGTTTTTTTGGTGCCAATTGGTATCATAAAGGAGCTGAGCATGGATCAGCAGTGGCGCAATTGGAATTAGGCATCTTTTATCACCAATTAAAAGATCCGGATGATGAGCAAGCCGCCATTTGGTTTCGAAAAGCGGCTGAACAGGGTGACGCCGAAGGTCAGTTCTTGCTTGGTTTTTTGTATGTATTTAGCAAAAAATTAACACATGATTACCCGCAAGGTGCACAGTGGTATCACAAAGCGGCAGATCAGGGTTTTGTCAGAGCCCAAGTCGATTTTGGAAGTCTATATGAATATGGTGTTGGTGTTCCGCGGGATTTTGCACAAGCGGCATTGTGGTACCGCAAAGCGAGCAACCAGGGCGATGCCAAAGGCCAATACCTTCTGGGGTTATTGTATACCGGTGGTAAGGGCGTTCCGCAGGATTATGCCCAGGCAGCGTTATGGTATCGTAAAGCGGCCGACCAGGGACACTACGAAGCTGCAGGTGCACTCAGCAACATGTACGCGAAAGGACTTGGTGTCAAGCAAGATAGTAAGCAAGCTGACTATTGGTATGAAAAATCTATTACACCAGCTCAAAAATTTAACGACATTGCGGAAGGTGTACTTAATGGTATGGCTGAAGCAGCAGAGAAAGAAGAGCAATATCGTCGCATGCAAAGAGAGCTCCGTAACGGTAGCTATTACTGACTTAAAGATCTAGCAGAAGATATAGGATAGCCATCTAGATAGAATTATAGGGGACAGATCTATTAAATTTTATCATGTGCCACCATGTAACCAAAACCTGCCCACGCTGTAATGCCGACTTCGAATGCAAAGTTGGCTCGATCCCATTATGCCAGTGCCAGGCCGTCAAGC
>JAHECZ010000111.1 GCA_024641475.1 Gammaproteobacteria bacterium | reverse complement strand
GCAGTTCATCGACTGTGAAGGTCGGCACCAAGGTCAAGAACATCCGGCTGGTCGAGGGTGATCATAATATCGATTGCAAAATCGATGGCATTGGCGCGATGGGCTTGAAGTCGGAGTTTGTGAAGAAAGTCTAAACGATTCCTCCAGGAGGACAACGCCATGCATAACGCAAGAATCTTGCACACGATGTTGCGTGTCGGCGACGTGCAACGTTCGATCGATTTTTATACCAACGTGTTGGGTATGCGCGTATTGCGTAGTTTCGATAATCCGGAAAATAAGTATTCACTGACATTTCTGGGATATGGTGATGAAAAAGCCAGCTGTGTTCTGGAGTTGACTTACAACTACGGTGTGAGTGACTACGAGATGGGCAATGCCTATGGCCACATCGCCATCGGCGTGGAAGATTGCTATAAGGCGTGCGCCGCAATAAAGGAGCGGGGTGGAAAAATTCTGCGCGACGCCGGACCGATGTCGGGCGGGAAATCTGTTATTGCCTTTGTCGCTGATCCAGATGGCTATAGTATCGAATTGATTCAAAAGCCAACGGAGTGGTTGAAGTAATTCAACACTAATAACGCCATGATGCTGCTGGTAATCTTACTGTTTGTCTTAGCGATTGGCATAGCTGCGTATCTGATTTATCTGGGGGTACGTTATCAGCGCGGCGCAAAAGCATTTGGTCTGTATCATGGCGGTATCGCAACCCTGGCGCTGATCGTGTTAGTCGTGCAGCTGTTTCGTGATCCGGTGATCCATAAACTCTACAATGGCGCAGCGATATTATTGGTGATGGCGTTAACCGGCGGGATTGTGCTGTTGGGGTTGCGTGATGGGAAGAAACCGCCACCAATGATCGTGGTGGCGATCCATGCGGTATTCGCCGGGATTGGTTTGTGGTTACTGCTGATGGGCTATATTCAAGCCTGAATAATGCAATAAATCAGAGTATGCAAAATACCATCGCCGTTAGCTTGTTGATAGCTTGTGTTCTTCATGTCGCCAATGCAGCAGACAGCACCTGTTACGGCACCGTATCCAATGGACGGCTCGAACACGGTGTGCAGTTGCCGGAAAAGGGTAAGAATTTTTCTGCCTATAGTTTCCTGGGCATGTCACTGGGCCGCACCTATGTGCATTCCAAAGTGGCGGAAATTATCGCCGCCACGTATCAGGCGCTGGAAAAGTCAGCGCCCGACAAGGTATTTGTCTATGGTGAAGCCGGCTGGAAGAGCGGTGGGCAGATCAGGCCACATCGTACACATAAAAATGGCTTGTCGGTGGATTTTATGGTGCCGGTAGTGAATTCAGCCAGTAAGTCCGTGCCTCTGCCAACCGCAATGACCAATGAATATGGTTACCAGATCGATTTTGATAAAAACGCACAGTATCAGGATTTGACGATCGATTTCGAAGCCATTGGCGAGCATTTATATCAACTGGATCTTGCTGCCAAATCGCACGGTGCCGGGATAGCACTGGTGATCTTCGATCCGCCGTATCTACCGCGCTTATTCAAGACCACTCACGGTAAATATTTACAGGCCAATATACCCTTTCTGCAGGGCAAGGTATGGATTCGGCATGATGAGCATTACCATGTCAATTTTGACTTGCCATGTAAACCCATGCGGGGTTGATCTTGTTCTGGCTGTACTATATAAATTAGTCATAATATCAATGACACTTCATTCATAGTCGGGGACACTCATGAAAGGATTCATCTTTTTCGTCATCATCGCCACTGGTGCGTCATATTATTTGTATTTCCGCAACAGTAACGGTATACCGGATGAAATTACCGATCCGTATTTCGCTGAGCTGACTATCAAACAACAAATTGGCAGTCGAAATCTGACGATTAAGACATACGGTAAATTGCAGAATAAAGCGGAGTGTGATCTGCGCGGTAAACTCTCTATGAGCGATGTGTTTAAGGGATGCCCGGAATGTGATGTGGTCGATTATCAGTGCCTGAGCGAGCTACCGGTGCAGGCGCAAAATCTGTTTGAGAATCAGCCAACTCATTTGGCCTATATTGCCATGCAGCGTGGCAATAAACTGGAACGTGATGCGCGCGCCATCGTGTGGGGATTTACCAAGGCAGAATCGGCAAAATTTTGTACCTACATGATTCCAATCATTAAGAAAAAATACAGTGGCACAGTGAGCTGTATCGATGCACTTGAAAAATCCTGAACGGACAACAGATAAAGAGCGCGAATCCGCACTTTAACTAACCTTAAGGCCTGCTTAGATTAATGGCAATATAGCGTAATATTCTGGACATTACACAACAGGACTTTTATCCTTCGCGCATGTCGGCGTGAAATCAACGCCGCTGCCTTGCCAGAGTTGTTTGGCACATTCATTCCAATAAAAGAATAGGACATTCTCCAGGAGGGAATATGAATAATTTTACGCGTAACAGTGCGTTATGTTTGGTTATCAGCGCGTTTGCAATGCTCGGCGCCTGTTCAAAATCGCCTGAACCCAAGGCAACACCTGCACCGGTGGCCACACCAACCGCGGCAGTGGCTCTGCCCGATACCATCAGCTTTACCAAGGCCGCGCTGTATCCCGAAGGTGTGGAATATGACGCCGCGAATAAACGCTTCCTGGTGACCTCGTTGCACGAAGGCGTGGTCAGTGAAGTCAAGGCCGATGGTTCCAATAAAGTGATATTACAGGATCCGGCAATGGTGTCGGCGATCGGTATCCGCATCGATGCCGCACGCGATCGAGTACTGGTGTGTAATTCCGATCCGGGCGCCAGCATCCATACCAAAAAAGAAAATCAGGGCAAACTGGCTGGTCTGGCCGCATTTGCGTTATCCACTGGCAAGCTGATCAAATATGTCGATCTGGGTGCGCTCGCGGCCGGCGGACATTTCTGTAATGACATTGCCATTGACGCAGCCGGCAATGCCTACGCTACTGACAGCTTCTCGCCGATCATTTACAAGATCGATGCGAATTACACGGCGACGATCTTTGCGCAGAATGATCGTTTCAAGGGCGAAGGGTTTAATCTGAACGGTATCGTGGTGAAAGATGATTACCTGATCGTCGCCAAGTACAACGAAGGTGTACTGTTCAAATTCCCGCTGAATGATCCGGGCAAATTCACCGAAGTGAAGATCGAGCAAAAACTGGTGGGTGCCGATGGTTTGCTGTGGTCCACCGATGGTTCATTAATCGCGATCTGTAATCTGCAAACCAACAAGGTGTTCAAATTGACCAGCACGGATAATTGGGCCAGTGCCAAAGTGGTTGGCTCAGCGGATACCGGTGCGGTGTTTGCCACCACCGGCGTGAACATCAA
>JAHECZ010000002.1:56490-132849 GCA_024641475.1 Gammaproteobacteria bacterium | reverse complement strand
AATGGCACGCCCGCATCTATGACGCGACGCGCTGGAGTTTTTTGTTCGGTCGGCAGGACTTGTTGCAACGAGTTGCCAAGCTCATCACGCCGCAACGGGTTTTGGAAGTCGGCTGCGGTACCGGTACGAATTTAGTGAGTTTGACGAAGTATTTTCCACATGCACAGATCACCGGCGTGGATTTGTCGGCCGATATGCTGGCCATTGCCAAACGCAAACTCGTCGAATACCGGCAGGACATTACGTTACTGAATCAAGCCTATTCCGATCCACTGCCTGGTTGCTTCGATCTGATCGTATTTTCCTATTCGTTGTCGATGATGAATCCCGGCTGGGAACAGGCATTAACCTCGGCGTGGCGTAATCTCAGTGACAAGGGTGTGCTGGCGGTGGTGGATTTTGCCGATACGCCTTCTGCTGCATTCCGGCAGTGGATGGGAGTGAATCATGTGCGCATGGAAGGTCAACTGCAACCGGTACTGAACACGCAATTCCAGCCAATCCTTTCACAACAACACCAAGTGTACGTGGGCTTGTGGCGGTATTTGATGTTTATTGGATGTAAATCGGCACATACCAATTTGACGTAAGCATTTTCTGATGCTCTAAAATCCCACGGCAGGGCTTAATAGACATTTATTTTCACGCAGAATATGGCACACTAATGCCATGTCAGAGCCTGTGAATACCACGCCATCTGGTAAATCAGATTTGCTGAAGCAATTGCGGATTGATCGGCAGGAGACTCCGCGGTCAAAATTCACACCAATGCAATTGATGTTAGCCGGGTTGGCTGGAAGCGTTTTAATCGGCGGATTATGGTGGCTATTCGCCTCAGGCAAAACCTTCACCGTGCAAACCGCCATTGCTCAATCACTCGCAGCGACACAAGGTACAACGACGGTACTGGAAGCGACCGGCTATGTGACCGCCCGCCGTCAGGCGACGGTATCATCCAAAGTGACTGGTCGGGTAGCGGAGGTTTTGATTGAAGAAGGTCAACATGTGAAAGCAGACCAGGTGTTGGCGCGCCTGGATGCCACCGACTCAAGGGCGCAGCTGGAATTGGCGCGTGCGCAATTGAATGTAGCGAAAGCGCAATTGGCCGATCTGCAATTATTACTGGATCAAGCCGAACGCGATGCCGCTCGCCAACAGGATCTGGTGGAACGACATCTGGTCAGCCAGCAGGCCGCCGATGATGCCAGGACCCTGGTGGCGTCACGCCGATCGCGATTGAATGCGCAGGAACAGGAAGTCAAAGTCGCCGATCGCAATGTCGAACTGGCGCAAGTGGGTTTGAATAACACCGTGATCCGCGCACCGTTCGCCGGTGTGATCACCGTCAAGGCGGCACAGCCGGGTGAGATGGTGTCACCGATCTCCGCCGGGGGTGGTTTCACCCGTACCGGGATTGGCACCATTGTCGACATGGATTCGCTGGAGATCGAAGTGGAAGTTAACGAAAGTTACATTGGTCGTGTGCAAGCTGAGCAGCCGGTGCAATCCACACTAAATGCCTATCCGAATTGGAAGATCCCCGGCAAGGTGATTGCGATCATCCCGGCGGCAGATCGCAGCAAGGCTACCGTCAAAGTGCGTATCAGTATCGAGTCCAACGGTGATAGTCGTATCGTGCCGGATATGGGTGTGCGTGTGGCATTCATGGAAAACACTACGGCCAATAGCAATGCCAATAAAAAACCCATTCCCGGTGTGTTGATACCGGCCAATGCGATACGTGTGCAGGGTGATAAGAATATCGTGTTCGTCGTGAATGACGAACGTGCTCATGCGCGACAAGTGACGCTTGGCCAGACCTATGCCGATCTGCGCCAGGTGTTGAATGGTTTGCAAGCCAATGAAAAGGTGATCATCAAACCCCCCGCAGATTTAACTGATGGGGCACGTGTACAAGCGCAATAATTGCAGGCAACAATTCGCTAACAGCAAGACCACAAGAGGTGCGACATGGAAGCGACATCACCCAATCTGGTTACGATCCGCAACGTGACCAAGAATTATGTGCGTGGCAAACAAAAGGTCGAAGTGTTACATGGTATCGATATCGATATCGCGCATGGCGATTTTCTTGCTTTGATGGGGCCATCGGGTTCGGGGAAGACTACCCTGTTAAATTTAATCGGCGGTCTGGATAAGCCCAGTACCGGCAGTATCGACGTCGCGGGCACGCGTATCGATCAACTCAATAGCGGCGAACTGTCCAAATGGCGCGCCACGCACGTCGGGTTTGTATTTCAATTTTATAATCTATTACCGATGTTATCGGCGCGCAAGAACGTTGAGCTACCATTACTGTTAACCCGCTTGTCGGCCAGTGAACGCAAGCGCAACGCCGACATCGCACTGCAGTTAGTCAATCTGGCGGATCGTGCCGGGCATAAACCACGGGAATTATCCGGTGGCCAGGAGCAACGCGTGGCGATTGCGCGTGCCATCGTCTCCGATCCCACGTTATTGATTTGCGATGAACCCACCGGCGATCTGGATCGGCACACCGCGGATGAGATCCTTGGCCTGCTACAGGAACTTAATCGCGATCACGGCAAAACCATCATCATGGTCACACACGATCCCAAGGCCGCGGAGTACGCCGCACGCCGGGTGCAATTGGACAAAGGCACGTTGGTCAATACTGCCGGGAGCGCGGCATGAAATTCATGCATCTGCTATGGGCCAACCTGTTGCGCAAAAAAGCCCGCACGATTCTCACCGTGTTGTCGATCGTCGTCGCATTTTTATTATTTGGCATGCTGGATGCGGTGCGCGTTGCGTTTACTGTACGCGATAGTCTGGAGGGTGCCAGTCGTCTGGTGGTAAGTTCCAAACTGTCGATCATACAACCATTACCTTATGGCGATCTGCAACAGATTCAGCGTCTGCCTGGTGTCGAAACGGTGGTGTATGCCAATTGGTTTGGTGGCATCTATCAGGATCGAAAAAATTTCTTTGCCAATTTTGCTGTCAGTGATAACTACCTGGATATCTATCCGGAGTTTGTGTTACCGAAGGAACAAAAACAGGCCTTTGCCACAACGCGTACCGGCGCGGTGGTGGGCGAGAATCTCGCCAAGCGCTTCGGCTGGAAGTTGGGAGACAAGATTCCACTGGAAGGCACCATCTTCCCGCATAAAAGCGGCACCAATACCTGGACCTTCGATCTGGTCGGTATATTCAAGGCACGTGAGGCGCGGGATCGCAACCAGGAAGATCAAATGTTATTCCGCTATGACTATTTTGATGAAGGCCGCACCTTCGGCAGTGGCACGGTGGGATGGTATGTGGCAAAGATTGCAGATCCTAACCAGGCCGCTACCATCGCCAATCGTATCGATAAATTATTTGCCAATTCGGCCGATGAAACCAAGACGCAAACTGAAAAACAGTTTTCACTGGATTTCGTCAAACAAATGGGTGATATCGGATTAATCGTCAGCTCAATCATGGGCGCGGTGTTTTTCACAATCCTATTGTTGACCGGCAATACGATGTCGCAGGCGGTGCGCGAACGCATTCCGGAACTGGCGGTATTAAAGACTATCGGCTTTTCCAATCAAGGGGTGTTATGGCTGGTATTGGGTGAATCCTTATTGCTGATCATGTCAGGCGGGATTGTCGGGTTGATATTATCCACGCTTGGCGTCCATGCCTTAAGCGCTGCTTTTCGTGGTGGCGTATTTCAGGTCGATGTGTTTTCGTGGCTCACCGGCGCAGGTTTGATGGTGGTGCTGGCCATCGGGGTGGGACTGCCGCCAGCATGGCGCGCCATGCGCTTGCGGATTGTGGATGCATTATCTACCCATTAAATAGGAGACGCAGGATGCGTTGGTTATTGCAAATTCTCGAGATTACCCAAATGGGCTTAACCACAATTCCACAACGCCTGGGTTCGTCATTGGTGATTGTCGTGGGTATCGCCGGTGTGGTGGGCGTGATGATCGCGTTGCTGGCGATGGCGGAAGGATTCCAGTCGGTATTGGCCAAGGCGGGCCGCATCGATGAAGCCATCGTAATGCGTAAAGGCGCCAATGCCGAATTAAATAGTGGCTTGAGTCGTGATGATGCAGTATTGATCACACAGGCTTCGGGCATTCTGAAAAATGCCACCGATCAACCAATCGCATCGGCCGAAGTTGTCGTCGTCGCAAATCTGCGCAAGAAAAGTACCAACACCGATTCCAATGTCGAAATTCGTGGCGTGGGCCCGCGAGTATGGGAGTTACGGCCCAATGCACAGATGCTGGATGGCCGCCATTTTGAATTGGGTAAACGTGAACTGGTAGTCGGCAAGAGCGCGCAATTGGAATTTGCCGGAATTAACACCGGTGCGACATTGCAATTGGGTCAACAGGAATGGCGTGTCGTGGGTACGTTTAGTACCAGCGATGCGCACGAGTCGGAATTATGGGGAGACGCGGAAGTCGTGCAGGGTGCGTATAATCGCAACGGCTATCAATCGGTGACAGTCAAACTCACCGACGCCAATGCCTTTGATACTGTCAAAGCCGCGTTGAGTACCGATCCGCGTTTGTCGGTGGACGTACAACGTACCCGTGATTATTACGCAACGCAATCCGAAGATCTGACGCGCTTGATCCGCATCCTCGGTGTGGCGATCGCCAGCATCATGGCGGTCGGTGCGGTATTCGGCGCCCTCAATACCATGTACACCGCCGTCGCCACCCGTGCGCGTGAGATTGCGACATTACGTGCAATCGGTTTTGCCGGTTTTTCCGTGGTAATCGCCGTTATGCTCGAAGCAGCATTATTGGCTCTGCTCGGTGGTTTGATTGGTGTTGGCATCGCGTGGCTGATCTTTGATAAATATACCGTGTCGACCTTGGGTGCGAACTTCAGTCAGGTGGTATTTGCTTTTAAGGTTTCACCACAGCTCATGGCAAATGGATTAATTTGGGCATTGTTGATCGGTTTGATCGGTGGTCTGATTCCTGCCATCGGTGCCGCGCGCCTGCCGGTGACTACGGCGTTGCGAGAGAATGCGTAGTTTTACCAGATCATTTTGACGGCATGATATGTTCATTTCACCATTGAGCAGCAAAGGGAAAAGATATCGCAATTGCGCGAGAATTTCCTATACTATTAATTGAATACAAAAATATAATTTTTCTCGAATGGGACATCCTCTACCAGGCAAACTCCAGGCACCTTGCGCAGATAAAGCCTATCTGCGCGAGCGATTGTTTTCTGAGCTGGACAATCTGCGCTTATCGCACAAGGCTATTTGGCTGGCTGCACCAGCCGGCAGCGGCAAGACAACGCTGGTCAGCAGTTATGTGCAGAATCGAGGGATACCGGTTTTATGGTACAAACTGGAAGAAGGTGATGCTGATATCGCATCGTTTTTTTATTACCTGGGTCTGGCTGCACAAAACTTATCTCCGGATATGGAACCATTGCCGGTGTTGTCGCCGGCCTATTTGCCGGGACTAACGACCTTCAGTCGGAATTTCTTCCGTAAACTGTTCAATCACTTATCCAGTCCGTCTGTCATCGTCCTGGATAACTATCAGAATATACCCGCAGACTCCGCAATACAGGGCATTTTGCCGCTGATTCTCGGCGAGATACCGGAGTTGGTAAATTTATTTGTCGTGAGTCGCTGTGAGCCACCACCGAGTTTTGCGCGTGTCCAGCTAAATGGGCACGTCACAGTGATGGGTTGGGACACGCTTAGAGTGACAGAAGGTGAAACCAGGGAAATCTATCTACATTTGCATGGCCAGGAGCCGTCGCCAGATTTACTTCAAGCGCTTTACCAGCAGTCACAGGGCTGGTTGATCGGCCTGATAGCAATGACGAAAAAGACAAATGGGATAATTCCATCGCTTTTACCGGGAACAGGTGTATCACAACTTTTATTTGATTATTTCGCCGGGGAGATATTCGAGCGACTGAGTCAGGAAATGCAGGATTTCTTGCTAAGAACGGCGTTTATGTCTGTATTCGGCCTGGAGAGCGCCAGGGCGATTAGCGGCCGGGACGACGCATCGGATATCCTTTCCAGATTCATACACCAGAATTATTTTATATCCTGTAATGCAAATGATACCGGTGTGACATATGAATATCATCAGTTGTTTCGGGTATACCTGCGCAGTACTGCTGCCAGGACCTTTACGAGCTTGGAAATTAATGGAATAAAACTGCAGGCAGCCAGACTGATGCTGGCGAACGGGCAGTTTATTGAGGCAATCGCATTATTCAAGGAACTTGGTAGCTGGGAGGAGTTGCATGCCGCAGTAACACGAGTTGCTCCCATATTTGCCATGCAGGGGCGTTATGAATTGCTCGAACTATGGTTAGGTGATTTGCCTGACTGTGTTACTAACCAGTTTGCGTGGCTGCAATATTGGCGAGGTATGGCGCTAATGTGGAAGTCGCCACACTGCAGTGAGGAAATATTCGAGAAGGCCTATCATGAATTTAAAAACAAGCAGGATGTAGCGGGAGTTTTTCTGGCCTGGTCCGCAGTGGTGGATGTGATTTGGTTGTTGCAAAGAAATTGGAAACGTCTGGATACCTGGATTCAGTATATTGAGGAGGATATAAAATCCTATCCGCAATACCCGTCCGTTAACATTGCAGCACGGGTCGTTGCCAGTATGACCTGGACTTTATTTTGGCACCGACCGGACTACGCGCAGTTGCCGCACTGGATCCGGCAAGCGGAACACTACAGTAACGAGATAGAAGATGTTGCTCTGCAGATCCGGCTTAAGTCGGTGCTACATGCGTATTATCATGTGCGTGGGGAATATGCCAGGGCACGCATTGCCGGGACGATGCTGGATGCAATGGCGGCCAACAAGCATGTTGCCAAAACCGATTTATTTATGATGTATGTCATACGAATCTATGATCCGGTTGTAACCGGAAAATATCATGAAGCAATTGAATTAACGTTTACTGTTTTACAACAGGCTGACGAGGCAGGTATTCATCTATTGGACGCCTCACTGTGTGGTTCAGGTTTGTATGGTGCGTTAGGCGAGGCTGATCTTGCGGCGGCCGACCGGTTGCTGGAGATCATGCAGCGTAGTGTACTTGCGCAGCAAGCCAATCTGGATACAGCGCATTACCATAATCACTGTAGCTGGCGCGCGCGTTTGGCAGGCGAATACGTCACTGCACTTGAACATGCGCATATGGCATTGGAACTCACTGAGCACGTCGGTGCCTTGTATCCGCAGTTCATGTGTCGCTATGGACTGGCGCATGCGTATTTCATGGTGGGTAACCATGCGGCGGCCGAGCAGGAAAATGCCTGGGTGCGAGAACATGCGCAGACTGCCGGTTTTACCTGGTGGGTGTTTCTGGCGGATTTATTGGCAGCACACATGGCAATATCGATGCACATGGATGCGACGGCAGTTACGAAGTTATGCGCGGCGTTTGCCATGCAGTCGCAGCATGATCTTGGTTTTATGCTGCCGCACTGGCGCAAGGAGGATCTCGTTAGTCTCTACGTCAAGGCACTGGAACATCACTGCCTGGAAGAGTATGTCATCCAGCATATCCGTTCGCAGCATCTTGATTCGGCACTGGTTCCAGTGCATCTGGAGAATTGGCCGTTCCCTTGCAAGATCTACACGCTGGGTCGTTTCAGTGTGGTAAAAAATGGTGAAACAATTCGCTTCACCAACAAGGCACAAAAAAAACCGCTGGAATTACTCAAGGCATTAATTGCTTTTGGCGGGCGTGATGTCAATGAGAATAAATTAGCAGAGGTGCTCTGGCCTGATGCGGACGGTGATACCGCGCGCGGCGCGTTACGCACTACCTTGCATCGTTTGCGCAAACTGCTCGGTACGGAGGCGCTTATTGCGAGCGAAGGGAAATTGTCGCTGGATCAAAGACTCGTTTGGGTGGATGTGTGGGCATTGGAACGGCGGCTTACCCAGATGCTGAATAACATCGTGACACAAACCATGACCGCGGACATCGACAGTATATTTAATCTTTACCATGGCGCGTTTTTGGCTGAAGAAGATGCCGCCTACGCACTGCCGTTGCGCGAGCGCTTGCGTAGTAAAATGCTCCGCGGAGTTGAGCATCTGGCCCAAGGTTTATGCGCAATCAAACAATGCAATGCAGCACGACTTTGTTACGAAAAGGGGCTGGAAATCGAACCATTAGTGGAGCATTTTTACCAGGGTTTGATGCGCTGTTATCAGTGTCTGAGTCAACCTGCCGAGGTACTGCGCATCTATGCACGGTGTCATAGAGTTCTTAAAAGCGAACTCGGTGTGGAACCCTGCGCCGAGACACAAGCGCTAGCGGAAATGGCGCGCGTCAATCTACCCGATATGACTACCCCCTGAGTGTGTGGAAGTGCTATCAGTTATTATTTCCGCATATCGTTACTGCAAGCATAATTCATCCAGCACAGGTACATTATCAATACGGGTGAGAATTCATCAGCGTAAGTAATTTATTTGGGAAGGTTTTATCACCAGGGTTTCATGTGCTCCGGAAGGTGCAACTGGCCTGACCAATGGACTGCTCGTAGCCATACATGGAAACACATACCGTGCCGGGAATACGCTTACATAGCTTATTGCCTCTGTGGTTCTATTGGTGGGATTGAGGATGGTCACATCACTTGCCGGTAACGGAGGTGTATTACGGACATAATTCATTAACCAGTTATACATTATTTCCTGTTGATTATTATTCGTGGTTATGCCCGTTAAGCCGCATTGCATCTGCAACATATATTGCGTATCCCCTTCCCAATAGCGCAACGGAAAACAGTCATTGAACTGATAGATCGGACTGCCATTATTTTGGGTTAGTGCAATAGTAAGGGTGCGTCTGGGTGCGGCCGGCGGATTGCTGGCATTTTCCAGCCACCAGTTGCGTGGTAATTGGTCGGGTACTGATAAAGCAGAATACATTGTTACCGTAACGCCGCCTGGCTTGAGTATACCGCCATTCACCGTGGCCCATAATTCACCCTGCGCCGGTGTGCTCGTTGTATTTAGAAATAACAGGTTACTGACTTCAATATGGGTAGCAAGATTGGCAAATGTGTCCAGTCCGCTGAGAGTAACGGTTTGTAGTACTGCACATGCCAATGGTGTATTGCCTGCTCCCACACCGTGTCCCAGATAAAATTCCAGTTCACTGGGTGTCGGGCCAGAATCAACTGTCGCCACGCCACCATAGATGGCATCTACATCAATTAAGTTCGGCAGATTCGCGAATGTGAAGACATTGCTCAAATATGCGGTATCCGCTGCAGCTCCACTACAACGCCACTGGCCATAAAGCCGTATTGGCGTCTGTCCATCTACGCAAGCAAAGTTATCCAGGTTACCGACTGGACCTTGTGCGCCGGGCGCTCCGGACGGTCCCGGGCTACCCGCTATTCCGCGAATTCCTTGCAAACCCTGCGGGCCCATTGGGCCTGTCGGCCCGGTATTGCCTTGTGGACCGATGGGTCCGGGAATCAACTGGATGTCATTTACCTGCACCTGCAAGTTGGAAACGTGCGCATGATTATCATCCACCGCACTCTTGATCGCCTGGAAGTTACCGTTGACTTCACCAGCCCGGGCCGGTGTGCCAGCGGTAAAACTGGTAAGGCCAGTAACATCGCTTGCGGAACTGGGCTGGATGGTTGCCAACAGGGTTATCCCTACGTAGACGATAATAAATATTTTGTTCATGGCGTTCCCTCCCTATATATAGGAATAACGTGATGTCCGAATGGGAATGACTTGGTCATGACCAATTATTCTGATCCCAGACCATGCTGTCCCAGTTATTGCTGTTGTCCGGCGGCGGAGGGGGATTGTTCCCCCCGCCACAGGCGGTAATCAACGCCAGCATCGCTGCCAACATAATGGCGCGTACCAGTTGTCTTGTGAGCGATACGTTCATGCCATCTCCTGTACGGTTCTCTATTACATCACTGGCTATTCCTCGTTGGTTTACAGCGTGCCTATGACGGCGTTACAGATCGGGTACAGATGGCTGTTTTGTGATTAAAAGTAACGATTACATCTTTTACAGGTTGGATCTGTACTCGATCTGTAACACGGTGAGGGTTACTTTGAAAACATCAGGAAACGGGGAACGTATTCCGCGCAGTGGTTAACGCATAATTTATCGGGATTGGACTAGACAAAAGCGATTGGAATTCATCTTGTAACGGCCAGAGAACTACCTATTAGAGGAACATGCAATGAAAACAACTTTCCAGTTTCCGATCATAGGCCTGGTTAGTTTAATTCTGGGACTCACCGGTTGCGGGGGCGGCGGCGGTGGCGTTACAGCGCCAACGCCGCAACTCGCTACTGTTCCCTATTTGCGCACAAGCAATGGCCAGCGCGATCTCTATCTCGTGAAGGAAGACGGTAGCGGCCGCGTGGCATTGGCGACCAGTCCCACTGATAATGAACGATTCATTTCTGTTGCAACCGGTGGAAAAATACTTTATTCAAAAACACCTTTTGGTGGCAACAGCGATCTTTACATCGTGAATGCCGATGGTTCAAATCCTGTCGTGCTTGCCGACAGCGTATACGATGATACATTCGCTGTCATAGCCCCCGATGGGCGCGTGATTTATTCATCATGGAATGGGAGCCGGGAGGATATATTCAGCATCAATGCCGATGGCAGCGACAGGAGACTGGTGGCTGGCAGTACTTTCGGTTTCACGGGAATCAGTTCTGGTAGCCGGGTCGTCTTCAAAAACTACTCGGCAGCTACTGGATGGGACATCTATAGCGCCAACACCGATGGTGGCGGACTAAGGCCATTGGCGGATTCGGCGGATTCGGAGGTGTTCAATGGTATGACCGCAGACGATCGAGTGGTGTTCACTCGGTGGCACAATCTTACACAAGCCGATCTGTACAGCATTCGTGCCGACGGTACCGATCTGATACGGCTCACCGATACGGCGGAAAACGAATTCGTCAGGAAAATCACCCCCGCAGGCCGGATATTCTTTCAACGTTTCGGGACCCAGAATGATCTGTACAGCATCAATGCCGATGGCACCGGCTTAACAGCACTCGCCAGCTCTGCGGACGATGAAGATATTGTCGGGATGACTGATAGCGGAAAAGTGATCTATACCCGGCGTGCAATCCCGCAGTCACTGGACGTATACAGCGTTAACCCTGATGGTAGCGGATCAATACGACTTACCAGTACAGGCAACTCCGCCTCGCCATTTATCGTGTCTCGCGGCCGCGTGGGTGTTGGCTGGAATGTCAATGGCCAGCAGGATCTGTACATCATTAACGAGGATGGTACCGGATTGATGGCATTGGCTAACGACCCGGTCAATGACGAGTACTTTGAGGGTTTCCAGTCCGGTGACCGTATCATTTATAACCTGCGCATAAAGAGCAATGGTCTGAATGATGTTTATAGCGTTAACGCCGATGGTACCGGGTTGGTGGCGCTGGCCGCCGATCCGGACGAGGCTGAATGGCCAGTTGATATCACGCCAAATGGCAGAGTCATTTTCAATCGCACGGTGAGCGGCGGTCAGCGCGATATCTTTGCAATCAACCTTGACGGTAGCGAACTGATTCCGCTGGCCAGCAGTAGTGATGATGAAGAAGGGCTGGAAGGGTTTGTGTTGCCCTGAGTTCAGTATTCATTTGCGGATGAGTACAGACGACACATAAGTAATTGGGAGGGACAGATTATGCATGCATCGATACAAGTCGCGATCATTTATTCTGTGTTGTTGATGATTGCACAAACCAGTGTTGCGGGGGATGTCGCAGGCTTAACCAGTTTCAAAGCAAATACCCCCGCCCGTGCCGCCGAAGTTAACGGCAATTTTGCATCGATAAAAACGGCGGTCGACGACAACCATGGCCGGATTGCAATGCTCGAAGCGATGAATGCAGAACTGCAAAACCGGCTCACTGCGCTGGAAGCCAAGCTTGCCAGTGTTTCGTTGGCGACAGTCAATGGCCAGCCGACGGTGCGCTTTTCCGGTGTCAACGTACAGGTCGTCAACGGTCTGGATCACACAGATAGCAGCAATGGGTTGGGCAATCTGCTAATCGGTTACGACGAAGTCAACAATTCCGGCCGCATGATGTGTTCGTTGGGCACGGATCCCAATACGATCAGCCCGGTGACGAATGAAATGGAATGCACGACCGCGGGTGGCGTGTGGGCGGACAGCCACAAGGGCGGATCACATTACCTTGTGCTTGGTGCATTGAATAATTATTCGCGTTGGGGTGGCCTGGTCGCCGGCACTGAGAACACCAGCAATTTCGATTTCGCCAGTATCAGTGGTGGCCGACAAAATAATGCAAGTGGCCCGGGTGCCAGCGTGAGCGGTGGGTTTGGAAATATTGCACTCGGAAAATTAACCAGTATTAGTGGCGGGGCGAGCAATGTTGCCAGTGGTGCAACGGCCAGTGTCAGCGGGGGAAAGAATAATGTTGCCAGCGGATCAACATCCAGCGTGACTGGTGGATCAGTGAATACCGCCCGAGGTATGCACAGCAGTATCAGCGGCGGGTGGAACAATAATGCCAATGGCGATTTCGCCAGTGTTACTGCCGGCAGACAGAACTTCGCCACCAATGCATACGCCAGTGTCACAGGTGGTCAAGGCAACACGGCCAGCGGTGCCAGTGCAAGTGTAACCGGTGGACTAAACAATACCGCAGTTGGTAACAATGCGACGATTAGCGGCGGTGCCCGCAACAATGCCAGCGGCGCTTATGCGCATGTGACCGGTGGCGAGTTCAATGCGGCCAGCGGCCAATACGCCATTGTCAACGGCGGTTATGCCAACAACGCGAGTGGCCAATACTCCGGTGTTGGTGGCGGGCAAGGTTGTGATTCCGGTACCGGTGTGATCGCTATCTGGGCGGTTGGGATACAGGGGGGATCAGGCTGCAGTCCCACACTCGGTAATTGATCGGTCATTTGTCATATCGATCTGTATCCGATCTGTAACACAGCGAAGAATATATTGAAGCTGGTAGGAGAGGAGTCGTGCGAGAGTGGCGTAGTGTGTTTCATCCGTCCGGCGAATTAATGGCGATCCTGATCTGTCAACCGCAAGAGCCAGGGAAAATGCATACGCGGAGGAATGTGCCATGAGAACGATCACTAAATTTTCGTTAGCATCTGTCTTTCTCTTTATCCTGGGGCTTACTGGCTGCGGCGGGGGTGGTAGTGATAAACCACCGGTGAATATCACCCCAGGACAGGCAACCGTTGTTGTCACTCCTGCGGCAGGCGGTCAGGCGACGATTCAATCTGCTACGGGTGTGGAGGTAACGCTGGTCATTCCGCCAAATGCTGTAACCGAAAATGTTGATGTAACCGTCGCCATACAGTCCAATATCGGAGCTATCCCGCTGGCCGGACAAGTTGCCCTGGCGGTAAAGCTCGAGCCGGAGGGCTTGCAGTTCAGTATTCCTGCAAGCTTATTCTTTAAATCCTTGTCGTTGCCGACCGATGCAGTCGCTGTCGGTTATCTGGCAAACAACGATGCCAGTCACTTTCAATTTATCCCGGCGAAAAAGACAGGTACGGATTTGCAAATGGAAGTTTTGCACTTCAGTAGTGCCGGTGCTATGAGGTTGACTGACGATACGCAAAAAATGGAATTCTTTAAGCAGGCCAAACTGCAGTTCGATCAGCTGATCGTTGATATAAGCCAGTTCACGGCGTTTGATGAAAAGCTTATGTATAGTCTTTACAACAGAAGTGCAAGTTTTGCGCTGCTTTGGGAAGTAATCGATTACGAATATCCAGTGACTGTTTGTGAAACGCCAATAGAGCTAACCTTTTGTTCCAATATGGATGATCTGTATACACAAAGCGCAGAATATCTGGTTGCAAAGATAAATGAAGTTTTTGATAGCATGAATGTACTATGTGAAGCCGGTGATCAGTCGCAAGAAACTAAAATGTTCAGGTGGATTATTGCAACAAGAAAATTTGTTGACATCTCTGGAAGTTCTATACTCTGGGATGGGATAGATTTGGAAGCCCGCAGAACTTGCGGAATTCATACATTCGAGCTGACCCCAGGGTGGGCCTCTTTGAATCCAGGTGAGAGCGTGGGTCTTTTCGCAGATGTGCGCGGGCTAAATGGTATTCCGTTGACAAATCGAGAAATTATCTGGCAGTTAGGTAGTGAACCGGATAGCTCTATTTTTAGCTATTCTCAAAATGGGCAAAACACCACGGTAAATGCGCTGAAAAGAGGAACAGTACATGTATTTGCGCTAGATAAGGTTTTGTATGACTTATCGAATGCAGCTAGCCCAAGCATCCCTCAAATGGAAAATGTATTGGGATTATTAATATCTACAGCAGATGTATATTCAAAAATTGGTATTGGTAATAGCCTTCATCTCAGTCCTATTCGACAGGAAGTGCGCAGTAGTCAACTCACGACGTTTAATGCATCTTTATACATAGATAATATTTTGCAACCCACTGTGGGTCTGGTTTGGGAAGTTGCTGATACGTCAATCGCTAATATTGATAACTTAAACGAAGGGGTCGCAACAATCTACGCGAAAAACGAAGGTGAAACAACATTAACTGTTCGACACGGGGCAAGCGGTATGAGTGCATCGGCAAAAATTTCCGTGTCGGGTTTGTATGTAACTGTCATCCCGGCACAAGCCTGCTTGCATCCGCTTGAGACACAACAATTCACTGCCACTGTGCGCGACAAACATAACCGCAAGCTCGATTTATATCCTCCATTCTGGCAATCCTCTAACAGTGGCACTGCCACGATCAATAATTCCACAGGTTTCGTGATCGCAAGTCAGGAAGGTGATGCCACTATTACAGCCAGAGTTAATCTTGGCGAGGGTGTTAGTTACGAAGGCATTGCGAAGGTGCATGTACCCACTTTCCCGACGGACTTAGTGTCTACCCGTGTAATTAATAATAATGTTAACTCCTACTTGAATACCTCGGATATGAAATTGACCAATGCCCGCAAGCTGGTCCATTTGAATTATGGCGATGATTCGGTAAAAAACCAGATCATTACGCGTGCCGCTGAAAATGGCTGGGTGATCAATCCAATTGATTTACAGGTCGTGGATGTAAACGTCAATGATCAGGCTATTGTGACTTATGTTGACAATAATTTTGTGATACCACTACGAATGGATTATGACTCTAGCAACTATATTGAGCTGATCCCGCCGGGGGCGCTTCCACCTAAAGCCATCGCCATGAATGATCACGGGGATGTGTTGTTGGGTGAAGAATACACAGCTATCTATGTATACAGAGATGGCAATTTTACGAGACTCGGACCACCTGCACCCTACAATTACATCACCGGAATGGATATTAGCAACAATGGGACAGTCGTGGGTTGGCTGGACAATCCTGAGATTAACGCATACGCAGGTTTTATATACCAGGATGGCAATTTTACGATCTTGACATCGCCTGAGGGAAATGTTCCGCCACGACCACAGCATGTGAATGATGACGGATTAGTTATTACCAATGTCAGCTTTGTTTATTATCAGGGTACGTATTACAGCTTTTTGCCATATATCTTACATGATATCGACAACGCATCGGATATTTATCTGGCCGAATATATTATGAATACCGCCGAGTTTGTTCCCTATATTCATCACTTATGTCCGTTACTGTAACTGTATTTGGTTAGCCTGCGCATAGGCCAATACTCTATCGAAGATGAAATCCGTAACACAATGGTCTGCTGGAGTGAATATAGATTGACGAGATAATAATTAATGAATTCTCAAAAATCACTAAGTCATAGGAGCTATACATATGATTGTATGTTTCTCGAGGGTTACTGTCGCTACGACCAGTATAGTGATTGTGTTTCTGATCCTGTTCATTTTTCCTGTTATTACCCAGGCTGATAATCGAGCGGTATTATATTACGTAACAAATATTGAAGGTGCCCAACTGTATGCGGAGCCGAATCAGAATAATGGTTATACATACGAAGACATGACCGACAAACAGCAAAAATGGTTACGTGTGGGATTAGGTCACTACGTATATCAGACAAAACCACCTGCTCAAGCAGGGTCAGGCGTTAATAGCAAGGAGTGGCTGTATGTGAGTACGCCCCCGATTACCGAACCACTGTTGGACAGGGTGGACGGCTGGATACACAGGCAGGATATCATCGAAAAATCTAAGCTCGTTAAAACCAGGAACATTAAACCCACTTCCTGGAACATTGCCTATTATTGCCAATTCAAAGAGGGTGGCGCATATGGATCAAGTTATGTGACCGAACTTGTGTTTACTCAGAATGGCAAGGTGAACATCTTTCAAGAAAAGGTTAAGCAAGGGTTTGGCGATATATTTGGTGGTGCCATGAATGCAGAGGAATCGAAACCCGCACGTCAGCAAACCAGTGGGCGGTATATCGTGTCTGGTAATTTATTGATCATCCATCACGATAAACCACAGACTAAATTTGATGTATATGGCTATGCGAAGGGACAAATAGTACCAGTGTCAATTGGAACGTTATACGGGGCCTCGACAAAATTCCCAATTACAGCCACTCAGGTGGTAGTTGGCAGGAAGGCCAATCTTGACGGGGAGCTTGGAAACTATTGCAAGGCAGCACCGCGAGAATAGCCGTTACATATACATGTTATGCCCGAATTGTAACATGCCAGAGGATAGATTATTTACCATATGAATGATGAGAGCTATATCGTGCGTATCTATCGACGCTCGCTGCAGTATCCCGAAGGCGAGGACGGAATAGTGGGTGTCGTTGAAGATATTTCGCATGCACAACGTACACCATTTCATACCATCGACGAGTTAATTGCGATTTTGATCCATCAGCCGCAAGGGAAAACAACTAAACGGAGGAACAAGTCATGAAAACCATTAACTGTTTATACCTAACAAATATTGTCATGCTGGTTATTATTCTGTCGCTCGCTGCTTGCGGTGGCGGTGGTGGTGGTAACGAGCCAACGCAATATGCGGTCAGTACCAGTGTCGGTAGCGGTGGCAGCATTTCCCCGACCAGCATCACTGTCACGGAAGGCAATACCACCAGCTTTACGATTATCCCGGCGGTTAACTTCGCTATTGGCGAAGTAGGGGGTTGTGGTGGAGTACGTATCGGCAATACATATACGACCGGGCCAATAACCGGTAACTGTACAGTCTCGGTATCTTTCCTGGCTACGCTCGGTGCCGTCACACCGTTTTATCCGTTAAATGGTGCCAACTGGAATGATTACATCAAGAATGATGGCAAATCGATTTATTCCGCAACCGATACACGCACCGATGGAACTGAGACCGGTGGTTACGGCGCCGTTATTCACGGTGGTGAGATGCGCGCTGTGGTAGTGTCTGGCATGAGTAGCTGTCTCGGTTTGACAGCAGTGGATGTGCTCGGGGCGTTTAACTGGGTCTGTGATGGTAGTGCTAATCCGGTGCGCATGGTTTCAAATCGACTGAATGATAATAAGCGCCTGTCCGATTTGCTTGATTTCAGCGGTGCGGCCTGGCGTAGCAACTGGGTCTATGTTTACTCCAATGGCAGCATTTATGGGAAGTCTTCAAGTACAAGCTGGTGGAACAATCCGGTCATTGTCGATAATGATGGCAGCGATGGCAGTGACATGGTTCAGGGGGACGTGCGTATTATAACCGTCAATCCCGCTGCCACATATAAAATCGGGAAAGACCAGATCGCGCTGGTGATCGCGCCAGCGGTGACGCTCACTGGCACTGCCAATATGAATGAATACCTGATAGCGGCGAACAATCGGGCGTATCTCTGGATAGAGGGAGCAATAGACGCCACTTTTGACAATCGAGGCATAAGCTGGAATTACGTAGCCTTCTCGGTATTACGCAATATTCATGCAGCCAATGGTTCATATAATATCTATCTCGACCACACTGCGAACAACAGGCTTACACAGCTTAGCACCGACGGTAATGGCTACGGAGTCTATCTCTTCTATGCGACGGATAATACGCTCGAACAGGTAACCGCTCTGGGTGGAGCTATCACCGGCATAACGCTCGATAATGCCTTGAATAATACGCTTACGCAAATCAACGCGTCAAATAATAGCGCTGGGGTGACACTCGCAAATGCCGCAGGTAATGTGCTGTTACAGCTTACTGCAACAAACAATGCCAGTATTGGTATTCAGCTCGCCAGTGCAGATGGGAATACTCTTTCGCAAGCAATTTCCTCGAATAATCAGGGGCCAGGTGTTTTCCTGACCGCAGCGACAAATAATACACTCACCGAGGTTTTAACCACGAACAATGCCAGTGCTGGCGTGTATCTGTTTACTGATGCGGCAGACAACGTGCTAACCAAGGTTACCTCTTCGAGCAATTCCGGTGCGGGTGTATTATTGAGTAATACCGCAAATAATATATTAAGCGAAATCACTGCTTCGAATAACGGTACATTCGGTATTCAGCTTTCAAATACCAAGATTAATACCCTCACAGAGGTAGTAGTCGTAAATAATGCCAGTGGTGGACTTTATGCAGGAACTTCGTCTGATAATACATTTGCAAATGTGACAGCAGCAAATAACGACGGGCAGGGGTTAAATCTGTATTTTTCCTCAAACAACTATTTTACCGGGAAGGTACAAGTCGGGAACAATGGCACTGATTGCCAGGTAACAAGTGGCACTAATCCGGGATTGAACGCAGACTGTACCCAGCAGGGTAGTTCGGATTTTGGCTTGCCAATTACGGGTATTTCGCTCGACGGTTCTTTTGTTGGCAAGGTTAGTATTGGGGATACATACAATATCAGCGATACGAATGGTTTTGCCACCTATCCTGCTGATCCTGCCAGTTTCGATTGGGTGCACTTCGATACGGTATACCGTGGATGGGGTAAAGATGGATCGGCCTTTCCCGCGACAGACCATCAGGGACGGTGGAGCACAGGAACGGGCCGCATCTGGGATTGGTCACTGTTGAGTTCCGGTAAAGTAATTCGTGGCGTGCTTGAAATACCTAAAGGCAACGATACGCTGACACATACATGGTCGAATCTTGGCAGCATTACCTTCCTGCGAAATGCTATTGAGGTTCAGCGAGATGGCAGCGGCAATGACAATGGTTTGTGTGAATCCAAGGAAACTTGTTTGTATGCACCAAACTATGGAAGCTACCAGGGACATGCTGCACTCATCAGCGCAGGCCCATTCAGTGACGGCGTGCTCACCGGTATTACTCTGATGAAATATGAAATAAATGGCCGATAGTTAAATCAACAAATTGGCTCCAGGCACTTAATTTAAGGTAATGGCGCGTTGTATCGCGCCGTTACCGATATTTTAGTGGAGAGGTTGATTATTGCGCCGGTAATTTAAGGGCATGCATGTGTTCATCGTAAAATATGCAATCAAATAAAAAGGAGGTTGTTATGAATATAATCAATAGGCAAGTGATGTTGCGAGTATCGCTACTGGCAATGGTCGGATTGTTAGCAGCATGTGCAAACGATTTCTGGGGAAAATATTACCCGGAACGATTTGGGACAATTCAAGAGGCCTATCCACCAGGTGAGGCGGACAATGTCAGCAGTATTCCGGAGGATGCCTATGTCCGGCGTAAATTTGACGTTGCTTATGCAGATTTGTTTGAAATAGTCGATAAGTCTGCAAGTCAAATCGGCATAGATCTGCAAGAAACGGACAAACAACACGGAATCTTGTTCGGTAAAAAGGTGGTTTATTGGTATGACGGTCATGGAAAGAGACGTCCTGTACATCTCTTTACTAAAATCATGGTGAAAGAACAAGGGCCGCGACGATCAACAGTGACATTGGTCGTCAAGAGCCAGGGTGATTGCTTGGAATCAGTTTGGGGCAGTTGTAAAGACTTGGCAATCAAGCCTACCTATAACGTAGGACCGGATACTATCTGGCATAAAGATATTGCAGATATACAGAGTGTTTTTATGGTTGCCTTAACGAACAACCTTAATCAGTCTGGCTTGAGATGATTAGTATGCATAAGCATGCAGCGAAACTGGCATTTTCGTTGGCTTTTATTGCAGGGGCCGCAATACACTCAAATATCTATGGTGAAATTCAAAGGCAGATTCATGTAACTACATCTCCCGAAGGAGCTGCGGTATTTATAAAACTAGGGATGAGAAATATCCCATTGGGGAGTACGCCATTATCTGCACCTGTAGAATTTCACAGTGAGCAATCCATTGTGCGCATTCAGATACGTAAACCGCTTTATAAGCCTGTTATGGTCGAGGTGCAGCCAGGCTCATTGCATGTGCGTGTTAATTTAGAGAGAAATAATGCGGTAATGTCAAACAAGAAATATCCTGATCCGGTATTACAAAGAATTCATGAAAAATACGCAGCCGGACTTGTTGCGATATTGTATAAGCAATTTACCAAAGCCGAACTGTCAGATTACGATCTGGCGGAACCGCTATTTTTCGAAAAATTACAAGACAATGTCGCACTAATAGTTCCACTTCATCTTGCGACGGAAAGACGTAACTTGATACCCTCAAAATTAAATAAGGAGTTTGCTAAAGGGGTGTGGGACCGTGTTAGTGCTTCGTTGGCTAAGCCACTGGCGAATCGGTTATCTTCGGACGTAACTTCTGTGTTACTTAAAGTAGTACTGGTTCAGCATGGTATAGGTGGTGGTACTCAACAGACATCTCACACAGTTATGACGTGTCGAGGGGGGTATAACTACGTGTATCAATATCAGGGAGGTAATATGGCTTATGTACCCAGCTACAACCCGTGTCTTTATCAAGAGCCAGTAACAAGAACAGAGCAATCTTTTACCGGTGAAAAAACACAAACTGGTTTAGCACATCTTACCTATTATGCTGATCGGCAAGTGTTGCATGGAATGAAAAAATCCGGAGAGACGTTTGATAATATAGGCGTAAGGGTAACGGATATGAATGGAAATAAGAGATACACGCATGGAATAACACCTTAAATATATCGATAAGATATCATCCAGTGTGCGACTACCTGTGACCATGACGTTATCGTAGAATACTCATCTCACCGAAATGCTTTCGTCATATATTTTTACTACGAAACTTGTCCTGCTAGTATGCTAAGGCTGTATACGGATAGGCACGCGGTTTAATCTATATTAGCAACCGTTAATTGACATCCCGGGATCAATTCCGATCTTAGGATTGGTCTAACTCTGATAATTGCGTGTATATCTCTCTCGCAGCCTCACTATTTTCCTAAAGTCGAATATAAATTATGTCGATAGAGGCAAAACACCCCGGCGAATAACCGGGAATATAAGGTGGCTGCTTGCCCGATGCCGATCTAAACAATGTGTTGTCTCCAGACACAGGTATAAATTACAAAGGAAAAAAATGAATAACAATAACTTCACGCTGGCACGTGGATTGAACACCAGCACAGAATTCCCGTTGGTATTTTTACCCTGTACCTAAGGATCAATTGAATAAGAAACGGCACTGAAAAGTGACGTCTATGTAGGTTGATGACCTAAGGTACAACCGGGGTAAGGCACAGCATGTCATCTATACCAATCGACGCTGATCTGATTCAATCTAATTTAATGCGTTCGCTAGCATACTTTGCTTTTGTAGACTTTATGTCAATGTATAAAGGAATCAAAAATGAATCTGTTTAAAGTGCTGTTTATTAGCCTCGTTTTTGGTTGCACACCTGTTTGTGCCATGCAGATTATTGCACCGGATAAGGCAGAAAATGGTGCGGTGATTCCTGTTGAAGTAAAATTTGACAAGCCCCTGATTTCAGGGCAGCGACTGGAATTGTGGGTAAATGATAAATTGGCTACACATGTAGGTATTGTGGAAGGAGAAATTTCTAATTTTAAAATACGCGTGAAGAGTTCAAGTATCAAAACGACAATTAAAGCACGTATTCTTGGTGGAGGGAACGACGGCAGCATTGTTTCGAAGAATGTGATTGTCACGGTAGTATCGTCCATCGGTGGTTCTCCTTCGTCAGTTACAGCATTGAAAGAAAAGAAAATTAATGGAGAGATAAAACTGTTGATGGACTCAATGAATGGATTCGCCGGAATGCTTGTGTTAAAGGACAATGGATTTAATGCGGAGATCACAGGTAGTGCCGGGGTTTCTAAAAATCCATTTGTATCTGTCAAAGGAAAATTTACAGATAAAATTACTGCCAAGATGAAACAAGGAGATGGACAGGCAACAGAGTTGGCGCGCGCACCAGGAAATTCTCCA
Source organism: Gammaproteobacteria bacterium (assembly GCA_024641475.1). GTDB lineage: Bacteria > Pseudomonadota > Gammaproteobacteria > UBA6429 > Thiohalophilaceae > JACQBC01. The sequence goes on along the minus strand of JAHECZ010000002.1, from coordinate 110,561 downwards.
TCACGTTTAGTCGTTTCTCAAGAAGTGCCCAAGCAGACATCAGTCAATGGAAAATCAGTGGCTGCCTCAAATGGTGGCAAATGGCCGGTTGGTGTAGTACCGGGAAATTTATATATAGTTACATACGGTCAGAAAGATAACACCTACGATAAGACACTTCTCGTTGCAGCGAAATCCAAAGAACAGGCTGTTGCAATGGTAAAAAATGGAATCATAGAGCATAACCTAATTTATAATTCGGCTAATTCAATCTACAAATTATCAATTAAAGATAAGGTAGTAGAATGTATTGGTTCGAATTGGGGGGCAACTATCATGAGAGAAATGGATAGAAATTTAGTATCAGTTTCATCATGTGGGGCAAACTCACCGCGTGAGGCAATCCAATACGCCTCACAATTGTGCTCAAGAAAATTGGGACAACCATGCAACGTAGCCGCGGGAGAGGATGTGCGCTTGATTGTTTCAATCGGACACAGTGGCGCCATGCCATGGCGAGGAACTAAGCCAGGACCGGTTGATTCAGCATTTCCACATACCGGTATGATTTATTCAAGTTTAGGTGCCAGTACTGGCCAAAGCACAAACTTCTTCATTAGAAGCCCAGAAGAGGCGATAAGCCAATTCGGTAAAACTTGTGGGTCGAGTATGTTTGGCAGGGATGCGTATAGTTGTTGGATTACATCAAAAAACCTCGATTGCATCATGAGTGTGGAAGGGAATCCACGTGACAAGCTGCCAAACCAACAGAAATGTGTCGATTCCAAACTAACGGCTGAGGGCTATCTACCTTAATATAAGATATGAATAATCCAAAATGTGATTGTGAGGCTACGAAAGTAGCTGTGTAAGAAAATAATCACATTCAGGATAGTCTTGAACGGTCATAGTTATGTATATCAGATAATACTGATAAGCTTCAAGGTATAACGTAAGTGATGCTAATTAGTCCAAGTCACCATTTTGTTGATTTAGATCCCGCGTATTGACAAATATTCCCTAAAGTCAATTATAAGTATTGTCGATACCCGCGCTACGACCCATCAAATTCTTTGGGTTAAAAGCCGGGCGTTGCGTATTAATGGTGTTTACCAGACCGCATGCCCAAAGAGTCGACATTACCAATCTAAGGAACAAAAATGAACAATAAAAAATTAGGTTTAGTTTTGGGTATTTTCACGTTATCAATGGTATCAGGCTGTTCAAGTGCACCATGGCACGAAGATTTAATGAGCAATAACCAATTAGTGGGTGCAAGTTGCGCGGAATTATACGATGAGCAACAGAAGGTGGCGGATAACGCAGAAAATGCGTCGGATGCCTCCACCGGTGGCGGAATTGGTGCGGTGTTTCTGGGTGTGCTGGAAGCGATGGCTGCCTCGGCAAGTAATACGCCTTATGACGCGAATAATTCAGGGGCGATGCAATCTGCCAATCTTTCCAGCGAACACTCAAAACTGGCGTCTGATCTGTCACAACGCAAAGAGATAATTGATAAATTAATGAAGAAGAAAGGCTGCTAATGAGTCTGGTTGTGAAGGCTTAATCGTCAGCATCTCAATTATCTTTTGATATCATTTGGCAGGTTAGCTCAATGCTAATAACAAGAATTTTGCTTGGTTCATTGTTTGTCATTGCTTCATCTACCCTTCTGGCGCAGATCACCATACAGGAAATGGATGGCGCACCATATTCCTGCAAACAGTTGATGATTAGCAATAGCAGTGATCATCTGTGGAAAATCGAAGTGCCGTATAAATACGTTGGCAAGGGTGATCCGCGTGTCGGTAAAAGAGCAGATGAGCCACTGGGTGAAGGCAGTTTCGCTGAGTGGGGTAGCACGGAGTATGTTGATGTATATCCCGGGGCAAATTATCGCAGTCTGTTTAATGGACCGGTGGATTGTAAACAACATTATGACTTGCGGTACAGCTGGAAGGGCTACGATTTCACGGGTCGAGAAGAAGCTGCTGCAAAACAAGCAGCCGCTGAGCAGGAAGCCCGTAACCGAGCGATTCAAGATAGAAATCGGGAATATCAGGATGAATTAAAACGCAAGGAACAGGCAAGGATTGACGAGGCCAATCGCAAAAAGGCTGAGCAAGCAGAAAATAAGCGCCTGCAAGAACAGCGGTTGCTTGAAATCAAGCAACAACAGGTCAAAGCTGAGAGTGATTATCTGTATGCCTATCGGCATGCCAGTCCGGATAACGAACGCTGTATCATCCGGGAACGCGCCGATATCACTGCATGTGAACAGTTTAAAGTCAGGCTAAACGAAGAACGGGCGCGGGATGCGGCAGCTGTGCAACGGCAGCATGATGTTGATGCGGCACGGCAAAAAGTTGAACAAGATTCCAATGAGAATGTGGCGCGACTAACCAGTTACATGGAAGCGCATGATTGCAGTTTCGGCGGGGGGCTCAATAGCAGCATACCGTACCCAAGCATGACCTCGGGGATGAGTCAGCAGCAATATCAGGCTGAGAAAAAACGGATAGATGCCTTGAATTGGGAAGCACAGCAAAAATTCTTCAGTGATTTAAAAACAGCCAGCGATGCCTGTGATGCCCGCCACGCCGGTGAACGGGCATTGAAAAAACAGCAGGAACAGGAGTTGCTGCGCCAGCAAGAGGCGGCACGCCAACAAGCCATTCAGGCCAAGCGACTTGCCGCCCAGCAAAAGGCCAGGGCGGATCTGGATGTGGCGTTGCAGAAAGGCAAAAAGGTCATCGATGAGGCCGCCATGGAGAATAAAAGAATCGAGAATGAAAATGACGAGCTGGAAAAGATGATTAACAATATGAAGTAGCTTGGCTGTTGCTAACAATAAGGAAAGAATTGTTTGAGTTATAAATCAGGAACTGATGCCATGATAAAAATATTCAGAATGGTTCTCGTTGGAATAGCACTGTTTGAACTCATTGGCTGTGAGTCGCTTCCCAAACCTACGGCTACCACCGTTGAAGGTTGTGGTATTGCGCAATGGCGAGTCTATTATGTCAAAAAGAGCGTGGCCAGCATGACCTGGACCGGTGGTTGTGCCGGTGGTCTTGCGCAGGGTAACGGCACCCTTGTCGTAAGGCAGAATGATGGCAAGCAAATGCACTATGACGGTAATATGGATAAAGGCTATATCACCGGCAAAGGTATCTATATTGATACCAGTGGCTGGAAATTTGACGGAGACTTTTTGTGGTTGAACTTTACTAGTGGGAAAATATATAACAATAAGGGACAGATACGATTTAGTGGCATCATGGCGCATAATGAAAAATATAACGGCCTGAGCGTGACCTATGACGATCAACGCTATTTTCGCGGCGATGTCTATTTTGCCGATGGCAGTTATATTGAAGATGGACAATATGCACTGACCTCGGGCCCGTCTGTCGGGATTGCGTCAATCAACCCAAAAACCGGTGCAGGGATTGTTTACGGTAAATATACCAAAGGTGGCAAGGTAGAAGCGCGGTTTGTCGAAGGAAAGAAATACCGTGACGACAGCACCTACATGGCAGCAGTGAATGGTTATCTGGGAAATGTACTGGCAGGTCTGCAAGCAGAAAATGCCAAATATAAGAAAGAACAAGATAAAAAAGATGCACAGGACCGGCGCGAGACCTATGCGATGTTAGGCAATGCGACGGTTGCAGCAGCAGGTGGCAAGAATGCCGAGGAACGCCGCCAGTTAGCCTTGAATGCAATGGCATCGCCAGCAGGTAACCCTGGTGCGGCGGGAAGCGCAGCGACGAATTCATCTCAACCATTACCGAGCAACACCACGTATGTGGTTAAAAATGGCGCATGTAATTTTCAAGGGTACGATCAAGCGATTAAGGAGTTTACAGATCATTATCCGCAGAAATCAAATTGGGGTAGTCGTGATACCTATCAATATGCCTATTTCTTTGGGAATGAAGGGCTGAAGATTTTGCAGGTATACAAGCGCTGTATGTCCAATGCAGAATTTTCTGATAACCAACAGGTATTAGCAGGAGCCCGCGATAAGGGTTTGCAGGGATGTAAGCAATTATCCTCTGACGGCGGCAGTAGTTGCATACCTCGATATCCTCAGTAGCCACTAGATCGGAGTAGAGCAAATTATAGTTATTGCACGTAAGATCGGTTGTAAATGAAAATAAACAATGGAGGGCTAAGCCATTTTTACATCGTTCGTGTAACTGGGTTTATGTTCTCTTTAACAAAAAATGATAACAGGTGTTATAGTTTATGATCGCACACAACATAAAATTGCTACTACTCTGGGTACTTCTCGTACCAGTGATATTACTCACATGTGCAGCGGTGTATTACCAATTCGACGAAAAACTTCGCCCGGATGTGGCGGCGATAGTCAATTACACACCTGAACAAGTTCCTGAAGATAAGAACGGCTATTATGCGTTGTTGGGCATGTTTGCACCGGCCAATGTCGAGCCACGCCAAAAGGCGCTGGAAATCATTGCCGAAGCAAAAAAGCGCTATGCTGCCAATGGATCAATGGCAGTATCCGATGTGACCGAGGTGCGCGACGCCTGGGTGTTGTCACCCAAGCTTGGCCGCAATAAAATCTGTAATGCCGACAAGGCCTCGCGCTGTCTTGACGAAGTACGTAAAGACACGGCCGCGGTTAAAACATTACTGGCTACCAATCAGGTCGTATTGCAACGCTATCGAAGCGTGTTTTCATATCCCCAATTTCAGGAGACCGAATACTATTTTGGCCTGACTGGTGTGATGGATATGAACCGGTTGGCGCAGGCGGATATCGCGCTGAAATGGCTGGCAAAGGATTATCAGCAAGCCTTGACCTTGCTGAGTGATGAAAGCTATTTCTGGCGACGGGCAGCGAGCAGCGATGTTTCACTCATTACGCGGATGATCGGGATGGCGATATTGCAGCGCAATTTGCGTCTGACCGAAGAATTGCTGGCAGATTGTTCGAAATGTGTGACAGGCCAGTTTGTCAAATCAGATATATTTGAACCAATGCCGCCCGCCGAGCTGAGCATAGGCAAGGCATTTCGCTATGAAACAAGATTAATGTTCAACGCATTGAGCGCCGGGCTGGAAGTGGAAAAAAACAGTTCGCGCCTGGAAAAAATTCTCTACGCATTGGCATACAAGAAAAATACCACGGTTAACAAGCTTGTTACGATAAATCAGCAAACCATCAAGCTCAGTGAGTGCCCGTTGCCAGGTTATGTCAATTGTTTCCGTGAGTACAAGGCTGCAATGAATCGCAAGGTGGAATACCTGACATGGGAATTTCTGGACGATCCACTAGGCAACGTGATGGCCGAGGTCGCCAAGCCGGCCTATGACGGTTATGTATTTGCCGCGATTAAGTACGAATCGCTGCGGCGTCTGGTACTGGCTAAATATCAGATTGAAAAGAAAGAGATTAAAAAGAATGACATCGCCGCCTATTTGCAGGAGCGCCATCAGGTGCTTGGCAATCCCATTACCGGCAAAGCGATTGAGTGGGATGCCAAACAACAGCTATTACGCATGACATTCCCGGCCGAGATAGAACAAAAGCCGATTGAAGTGTCATTGTAGAAAATCGTTATTCCGACGCATGCGCCAGCAAGCGCAAGTAGTCTTCCAATAATATATCCCGCGCCGGGCGTTTCTCGCCGAGCAGATAGCCACAGGTCTTTTGCTTGCAATGCTGGCCATCGGTCAGATAATTCTGAATCACATCCGGCATGTCGTAGTTATGCAGTAGCGGGTAGTGAGTCGGGACACCGTCCTGCACGATGATAATACGGTTGTGATAATAACTGCCTTCGATGTTATCCATATAGCGTAACGCATTGTAGGTGTTGGGACCGTTGTGCAGCGGGGGTACATGGTCAGCCAGCAGGATAATCAAACTGTGTGGATCCATCGCCACCAGTTGTTTGACGTAATCGACGATCGCCTTGGTGCGGTAATAAAACTGATTGGTGCTGCGTTCCAGATGATCATCTTTATAGTCATGCAGCAGCTTGATCACTTCCGGTCGAACCCTGGGATCCAGGATATGTGGCGTATGGCCATAGATTGTCATCAAATAGTTGAAGACGGGTTTGTCCGGGGTTTCCTGTCTGACACGACGTAGCATCGCCAGGTTTTGGTTGAACAAATCCGCATCGAATTGAAATTCTTCCACGCCGGTATCACCGGCGGTGATATAGGTTTTGCCATTATAGAATTCGCTGGGGAAATTGATCTCGCCAAAACCGATGCCTTTGTAGGCCGTTAACGCGTTAAAGAAATTGGGTTTGTAGGCATTGGCACCAATGGTGCGATAACCGCCTTGTTGCAGGACACCGGGCAGACACTGTGCGGCGGCACCACTGAAAACATTGAATTCCACGCTGGATAATTTTTCGAAGCCGGGCATGCCGCAGAGCACTTCGAATTCGGATTGCGAGGTGGCACCGCCAAACATCGGTGCAATGGTTAGTCCTGGCGCATCGCCAAAGAATTTATCAAAGTCTGGATGGGTTGGTGGCTGGGAAAACTTTGCTGCGCGAAACAGGGTGGGATCGAGGAAACTTTCCAGCACTATCAGATGCACATCATGATGATTGCCGTGGTTTTGCAAATAGTCGGCATGCAATTGTGCCTGATGATCATAATCCGCACGTTGGCGATAAGGGGCAATGGCACGGCTGACTTCCAGGCGTTCGGCCTCGCGCAATAAGGTCATGGCCAGTCGGCCATTGCGTTCGACGCTCTTGGCGTCGGAATATTTAATGATCTCGCTGGCAGATGCGCGGAATGCGGTATCAAAGGTGTTGGGAAAAAAATACAGTACCGTCAACACGCTGATGGCAGGCAAGCATAATAATGCGGTAGTCCGATTCTGGCGGTGATTGATCGATAGCAACACCGCGAGTATCGGTCCAAAAAAGATCAGGCCGATGACGATGTCATAGCTTACCGGTAAGACGCGGAATAATTCAGGCAATTCGATGACATTGATCCAGCGAAATACTTTGCTGTAGGCCATGAAGAAAATATCGTGCACCAGGTAGAACAGCACAACCGGCACACCGGCCAACCAGGCGCGCCAGCGGCCGGGACGCAGGATATGGTAGAGCAGGCTGTATATATAGAGTACGAGGCCCAGCTCGATCCATTGGGTCGGGAAACTGTGGTTGGCAAATGCGCCCGCCATACTGCTGATCCAGCCCAGCAGGTATAACACAGCGAACAGAACGACATACCGATTGGTGATGAGCTTAACGAAGCCTTGGCGCAGGGCTACATATATGGTGTTGAAATTACGCATGGCGTGTCTACAGCAGATTAAAGACTGCGCAGATCATACGCGATCTGAGCGAGGACGCCAGATGATTTACGGGCCAAGGGAGAGTTATTTATTGATCTGTTTGTTTGGGATTTGGGCTGGCCTGCCCGGACGGACATAGCCTAGTTCGCCAGGTTGATGCGCAAATTGTGGTGTGAATCGGAGTCATCCGGGTTTGCATCGATACAAATCCGGTTGCGGCCTGCATGTTTGGCATGGTAAAGCGCAACGTCTGCGCGTAACAACATATCTTCAAGGACGCTTTCTGTGGCGCCATTTGATATCACACTGCTGATCCCGCCGCTGACGGTCATGTTGATAATATGCTGTTCATAGACCACGGCAGTTTTCTCGACCTTGGCGCGGATCTTTTCAGCAAAATTCGCAGCTTCAGTGATGCTGTTATGGATGGATAAAATCAGAAATTCTTCGCCACCAAGACGAAATACATGATCGCTGGTACGTGAGACCTGGTGTAATTGTTCGGCAAAGGAGATCAGACATTCATCACCGGCCATATGACCATACGTATCGTTGATTTTTTTAAATAAATCCAAATCGAGTAAAATTGCATAGATAAGCCGATCTTCGCGATCTGCGCTGGCTAACAATTTGGGGAATATCTCCTGCAGATAACGCCGGTTATACAAGCCAGTCAGCACGTCAGTAATGGCGGACTGCTCCAGAATATGATGGTGTTTCTCAATCTCATGCTGCTGTTCACGCAGTGCCATTAACATATCGGCAAAATGATTGGAAAGTTCGTCAAATTCATTGGCCACCTTGTGTTTTTCCAGTGGTGGCAGTTCGCCATCAGCAACCTGGCGGGTAATGCGCATGATTTGATTCAGTGGCCGGCTGAAGTTGCGAATAATCAACATGCCCAGGATTAAAACTGCGACAATCCCGCCACCTAATAAACTGAAAATAATACTTCGATGCTTCTCCAGTTTGGTAATAATGTCGTTTTCGGAAAAGCCGAACCACAATTCTGGCTTGTCGGCGTTAATCCCGGGAAGGTCGATTTGATAGATCCGATAGGAAATAGAGTTAATGGATAATATATTATTGCGTAAATTGAACAGCGTATGATTTCTTGCCTGCAAAGTCGATTTGAGAATGGCCTTGTTTTCGATTAAAAAGAATTCGCCGCCGGTGATTTGCTTGTTCATGTCCAGCCAGTTCTGGCTCAGCAATCGCGTGACGGCGACACGCCCCATGACATTGTCGCGATATTTTATGGTGGCCACGGCTACTACTTCCAGCCCCGATTTACCTTGAAAATAAAATATACCTTTACCTGGCATGGTGGCGTATTTCTGTATCGCGGCAGCAAGATCGGTATGTTGATTGCCAACCAAAATATTATCGTTATTGGTCATAATGATGCGGCGATCAACCGGTAGCCAGCCAAACTCACGTTCGTATAACTTGCTCAATGGCTCGCTGTCGCCACCAATTCCGGTGATGACGTACATGTATTCCTTCAGGCGCAGATCCTGGGCGACGATGGCGGCGTAGCGTTGTAATTCATTGCGCTCCGCATTTAAATGGCCATCGAGCAGTTGCTGCAACCGTACCAGATGGCTGTCTACTTCATCGAGGAAAACTTGCTGGACATAGCGGTAGGAATATCCCAACGTGATCGATAAAAACAGGATCAGCAGCACCATGTAAAAAATAAGTTTGGCACGGTAACTATGGAAAAACATCGCTGTTTTATTCCGCTGCAGGTTTATTCAGAGGTAACAGGTTGAATTTCTTTGCTACGTTCGCAAAGCCTTTGCCGGTTTGCACTTCATGGATGATTTTTTTTACATCTTCGGAAGGATGTAGATCGGTAACCGCCGAAAGTGGTCGGTAAAATGGATATTGACCGCTCTTTAAATTTTCGGCGTTGGGTTCCAGACCATCGACAGTGATATGTTTTACCTTATTGCCTGATTCGAACTCCCAGGTTGAACCGGTATGACCAATGGCGGCGTCAAAGTCACTGACCCGTTTGACCATTTCATCAGCGCTTTCCACATCAAAGCGCAATTTACGGAAAAGCTTGGCATCCGACAGAATGGTTTTCCAATGACCCGGGCGTGTTTTGCAATGCAGGCGCGTCACTACCGCAATCGGTTGATCATTACCGCCCACCTCCTGCCAATTGGTAATCTTGCCCGCGAAGATATCGCGTACCTGTTGCTTGCTGAGATTGGTAACCGGGTTTGATGAATTAACCAGGATCAATAACGGTTCCATCGCCAGCGGGTAAACAATGATTCTTTCTTTGGCAATTTCTTCCTTGGTCAGTGGGCAGCAGATAAAACCGAAGGTTTCTTTATCCGGGCCATTCAACGAGGCATTCTTGATACCGGCATTGCAGCCCTGGCCGAGCATGGAGTCCTTGCCGAAGAGTTGAATTTTACGACCCGTGAGTTTTTCCAGATCCGGTTGCAATGTTTTAAAAATAATCCAGGAAAAATGTGCGCCCGCACCGGTGATATAGCCGGTTGGGTAGGTGTCACCAGGCTTGGCGGGGGGACAATGCGCGCCTGCTTGCTCCACAGGTGGCAGTTTTTCTTCGGCATGGCATGTCACTGCCATACCAATACTGAGCACTGTCGCACATAGCCAGGTTGCCACGGAGCGACGCTTTAAAAATTCAATATGCAATAAAATCATGGTGTTAGAAGTTACTCGGCAGAGTGGGTTAAAACCGGAATTTCAGCTCTTTATGTCGACAAAACCCACAAATTCTTTAACGCTATTTTAAATAATGTATTGAGAATGATTTCGTTTTAAATACGCTAAATTTGCGATGTAAATATGTGGCTGAAAATCTCTGCTAAGGTGATTAGCGGGATTGAACAGGAGAGGCCAAATGCGGTGGTTTGTTGTTATATGTATGTTGGTGAGCTTGCCGGCGCAGGCGGGCTGGCGTGAATCGCTCAATGGTTTGCTGAATGGGAAATCCAGTCAGCCTTCGACGGAGAATATGAGCAGTGCGCTGCGTGAGGCCTTGAGCAAAGGCGTGACGCAGGCCGTTGGCAAGTTGGGTGTGACCGATGGTTTCCTGGGTGATCCGGCTGCACGAATACCAATGCCAGAGGAATTGCACACCGCGGATAAGCTGCTGCGTAAACTGGGACAATCACGTCAGGCCGATGAGTTTGTCGTGACGCTCAATCGCGCCGCAGAACAGGCGGTGCCGGTATCGCGTGACATCTTTATCGATGGAATCCGCCATATGAGCTTGACGGATGCCAAACAAATTATTCAGGGATCGGATGATGCCGGGACACGCTACTTTCGTAAATCGGGCGAGCCTATATTACGGCAGCGATTTTTACCCATTATCCAGCAGGCCACCGCGCATGTCGGTGCAACCCGCGCCTATAAGCGCATGCAGCAGGATGCACAGAACAAGTTACCCTTTGTGAAATTAAACTGGGTGAATATCGATACGTATGTCATGGACCATGCCCTGGAGGCGCTATTTGCTGCAATTGCGGCTGAAGAGCGTCGTATCCGCCGTGACCCAATTGCACGCAGTACGGATTTGTTAAAACAGGTTTTTGGCTGGGCAGCACAACAGCATTAACTGTTTTTTTATACAAATCTGTGACCTATATTGATAGTATTTTTTGCTTCAGGTGCATTTGCTAAATACAATGGCAGGAATCTGAGATTTGGTAAACGATATTAAATAAATTTTTTTATAACGTGGATTATTTGGAGAATATAACAATGTTCAAACGATTTATGTATGCCGCGGTAATACTTGCAGGTTTATCAATATTTCCAGCAGTAGCGGGAGATTTTGACTGGCTCAACAATATGTCGATAGAAGCACAGGCCAACCCCGATGGCTTCCGGGCGCGATTAGCCACACGGTTCAATGTTGGTGATGTAAAAGTCAATGCCGTGGTGAGTAATGTGGGCAATCAAGCGGATGCTTATATGGTATTGCGATTGGCGGAGATGTCGCATCAACCGGTGGACTATGTCACACGAAAATATAAAGCCAATAAAGGCCGGGGCTGGGGCAGGATGGCGAAAGATCTGGGCATTAAACCCGGTTCGCGCGAATTTCATGCGTTGAAAGCCGGCCACGATTTGGATCGACATGGCGATGAAGACCACGGTCGGGGTAAACATAAATCCCATGGCAAAAACGAAGATAAAGGCCGTGGTCATGGACGCGGACATGGTCGGGATGATGATTGATTCCGTCAACTCGCCGTATATCCATGCGGTGATTGCGCAACAATTCGAAGCGGCTTTGGAAAAATTGACACGGCTTATGGAAACCAATCCCCACTATCGGGATAATTATCCGCAAACGGCCATGCTAAGAATTTTCAAGTTACTGGGCCCGGGACATGTATTGACCAATCAGTTTCGGCCACAGTTGCAGGGCTATACACATTAACAGCGTTGTCGTCCGACACGGCTGTCGGATTGTGGCTATTGATATGAATGTCATAACAAGGAGCAAGCCTATATGCCTTACATCCCACCTAAAGATCGGCAACGCCTGGATGCCGGAAGCGCACCGCAAACCGTTGGTGAATTAAATTATGTCATTACGCGTATCATCGATAATTATTTGCAACAGCATGACGGTGCCTCGTACACGCAACTCAATGCGGTGATCGGTGCGCTGGAGTGTGCCAAGCTGGAGCTATACCGGCGTATTGCTGCGCCGTATGAAGATGAGAAAATTCGTGAAAACGGCGAGGTATATACGCTGGGGCAACCAGCATAATCCAGGGTTGTATCGGCAAATACAGAGCAAAAATAATATAACTATATGATTTATATAACGATTATATTTATTAATAACCTCACCAAAGATATCCGATAATAGGGAAGGTTCACTAATAAATAACTGTATGTACCGAACTACCGAACAAAATTCTCCACCAGCGGCGCCTGGGCGCACCAAATACCTGCTGATCGCGGGTTTTTCCGCCAGCTTGTTGGTATCGGTATTTATCGCCGGTATTGGTCTGAGTTCGATCAATGCGATGTTATCGCGCATGAACAGCATCGTTAAAACCAACAACGTCAAAACCAGTTTACTGCACACCATGCACAGCGCCGCGCGTGAGCGGGTATTGCTGTTGCATCGTATGCTGGATATGAAAGATCCATTTGATCGTGATGCGCTGTTTCTGGATTTTAATCACCAGGCTGCAGTGTTTGCCGATGCCCGTATCCAGATACAAAAAATGCAATTGAGTCCGGATGAAATTACGATCCTGGCCGAACAAGGCAAACTTACCAATATTGCCGTACCAACCCAGCTTGAAATAGCCGATCTGATTCAACGCAACAAGCTGGCACCTGCACGTGATTTGCTGCTGGATAATGCCGAGCCGTTACAAGACAAGGTCTTGCAGCGTCTGGAGGATCTGGAAGTTTTACAGAAAAGTGCAGTGCTGAATTCGACACAGCAGGCACAGAATGAACTGGACTCATTACTGATCAAGATTATTGCATCGCTGGTTATTGGGGTATTTGCAGGCGGTTTGATTGCCGTCATTGTCGGCAAACGCATAACCCGCACGGAAAAAGAGTTACAACTGGAAAAGCGCCTGGCGCAGATCACCTTGCATTCCATTGGCGATGCCGTCATTACCACCTCTGTAAACGGCGCGGTGGAATATGTTAATCCGGTCGCCGCCGCGATGACCGGGCACAGTTTTGCCGATGTCAAAGGACGACCCCTGGCTGAAGTATGGAATATATCGATGGAAGATCATGCCGGTGATAGCGTGACACAGGTATTGAACGAAATCGCATCAGGTAAAATCAGTAATTCCACCAAGACCGTAAATCTGCAAGGTCCGAACGCGAAAAATTATGCGATTGAATATACCGCTGCGCCGATTCGGGACGAGACCGGGCAGTTGCACGGTGGCATTGTGATTTTCCGCGATGTCAGCGAAGTACGTTTGCTTGCTTCGCAATTAAGTTATCAGGCAAGCCATGATGCGCTCACCGGGCTGGTGAATCGCCGTGAGTTTGAAGTGCGTTTGCAAAGCGCACTGGATAGCTCCCGTATTGAACATAAGACACATGTGTTGTGTTATCTCGATTTGGATCAATTTAAAATTGTTAATGACACTTGCGGCCACGCCGCCGGTGATGAATTATTAATTCAGGTTTCTACTACACTCAAGGAAGTATTGCGCCATAGTGACACGCTGGCCCGACTTGGCGGCGATGAATTTGGTGCCATTCTGGAAGGTTGTTCACTGGAAAAGGCACGCAGCCTTGCTGAAAAGATGCGAGATGCAGTCAATTCACTGCGTTTTTCCTGGGCGAATAAACAATTCGATGTGGGTGTGAGTATCGGTGTGGTGCCGGTGAGTTCTGACTCGGGTAATCTGGCAGATTTATTCAGTGCCGCCGATTCGGCCTGTTATGAAGCCAAGGATACCGGCCGCAATCGGGTACATATATTCGATCCTGAAGATATTAATATTCAACGGCGTCAGGGTGAAATGCATCTGGTGCATCGCATTAATCAGGCATTGGAACAACAACAGTTTGTGCTATATGCGCAGCCGATCGAAGCGCTAACCAGTTCTTCAGACCATGCCTCGTATGAAATTCTGGTCCGCATGAACGGCGACGATAACAACCTGATCCTGCCGAACGCATTTATCCCGGCGGCTGAGCGTTATAATCTCATGCCACTCATCGATACCTATGTCGTGCAACACGTGGTGCAGTCGATTCAGGAGTTAGCTGCAGCCGGGCAACGCTTGCATTATTCGATCAATGTTTCCGGTCAGTCCTTGTGCGATGAAAATTTCAGTGACTTCCTGTTACAGGAATTGGCGAGCAATAAGGTTGACCCAACACTGATCACAATCGAAATCACCGAGACCGCCACAGTGGCAAATTTCTCCAAGGCTACAAAATTTATTGCCGCACTCAAACAGCTGGGCTGCATGGTGGCGCTGGATGATTTTGGTTCGGGATTATCATCGTTTACGTACCTGAAAAATATCCCGGTCGACCTGATAAAAATCGATGGCAGTTTTGTCCGCGATATTATCGACGATGCTACAGATCGGGCGTTTGTTAAATCCATAAACCAGATCGCCGCCATCATGGGAATTAAAACCATTGCGGAATACGTCGAGACCCAGGCTATCGCCGAAGAACTGATCCGGATTGGAGTAAATTATCTGCAAGGTTATTATATTGGCCGGCCGCGTCCATTGAGTGAAGTGACTGCACCCTTGCTGGCAAAAAATCCACTGCGTCTGGTCAAGTAAGTTTTTTCCAGACATTCTTCTGCTGATATGGCATCATGCGTGGCTGTATGGTTATATTTGTTTTATTCATATCTATTAACAGTAAATCACCTAGCGACGGGCCATGATGGATACGAATCGACTAACCGAGCTGGAAACCCAGCTTGCATTTCAAGATGATGTTGTGCAACAACTCAATGCCGTGGTGACGACACAGCAACAACAGATTGAGCAATTGCGTCACGAAATGCGAATCTTGTCAGAACAGTTTACCGCGCTGCGCGAGAAGATCATCAGCAATGGTGTTGAACCGCCGCCGCCTCACTATTAAATGTCGGCGCCCAATGATGCCGGATTGAACATATCACGCAAGAAATTGCCTATAGCCGTGAAAGGCTGGAGAATATCCGCCGGTATATCCAACAGAACAAAACTTCGTAAGGCGGTACGTTATGAGTGAAGCCGATCGTTTATTGGCCATGAATCACCATCAGCCTTTTGGGCCGGGATTTTTTATCTTTCTCGGCATCCTGAGCATCCTGATCGGTTCGGCATTTTTCATTGCCGGGATGCGCCTGCGGCATCTCTGGCTGGTGTTCTGGGGCGGTGGTCTGGCACTGGCCGGAGTGGGCCTGATGATCTTCGCTATTATTTTTCAATGATGATTTTTCCCTGGCGAATCCGCCGCTTCTCGCGGGATGAAGAGATTGATCGCACGTTGCGGCATTCAATCAAGGATGGCCTGGCTTATTCGGTGATGAGTGGTGCAGGCGAAAGTTACTTATCCGCATTTGCGTTGTTTTTTAAAGCCACAAATGCCCAGATTGGTGTGTTGGCTTCGTTGCCACCGTTATTGGGATCGTTGGTGCAACTATTCTCGGCATGGCTTGGGCATCATGGCCGCACGCGTAAACATATTATTATCTTCGGCGTAGCACTGCAGGCCTTTATGTTATTGCCCATGATGGGTTTGCCCCTGTTGTTTCCGGCCTACGCGTTACCAATTCTGATCATCTGTGCCATTGTTTATTTTTCCGGACATAATCTGGCTTCGCCGCAGTGGTGGAGCTTGATGGGTGATCTGGTCCCGGAAACCCGCCGTGGGCGATATTTTGCATTGCGTACGCGCTTATCAACACTGGTGACATTTATTACATTTGTGATTGCCGGCGTGATGTTGAATGCGTTTGATAGATACAACGTTACCGTATGGGGATTTGCGATTTTATTTGTCGTCGCATCGCTGGCGCGGTTTGTGTCGGTATATCACGTGGAAAAAATGCACGATCCACCCGGGCATGTGGCGGTGCTGGAATCACCTTTTCAGCGCTCACTGCTGCAACGTATCTGGGGATCCGCCGCCGCGCGGTTTTCGATTTTTTATGCTGCCATGCAATTTGCGGTGGCCATCGCCTCGCCGTTTTTTGTGGTGTACATGTTGCGTGGCCTGGAATTATCGTATCTGGAATACACGGTGATCATGGCCACGGTGATTCTCAGTCAGTTCCTGAGCTTGCCGCGCTGGGGACGAGTCGGGGATGTATTCGGTAACCGTGTGGTACTGTTGTTTTGTGGTTCGTTGATCCCGTTTATGCCATTACTGTGGCTGGTATCAACGCAGTTGTGGTATCTGATTGCAATTCAGATGATCGGCGGGTTTGCCTGGGCGGGTTTTTCCCTGAGCGCCGGTAACTTTATCTATGAGCTCGTCCCGGCCAATAAGCGTACCACCTACCTGGCCATGCACAACGTGTTGGTAGGCATCGCCGTGTTTGCAGGCGCGCTGCTCGGTGGCTATCTGGGTAGCCATCTGCCGAAAACCCTGACCGTTGGTGATTGGCATCTAAGCTGGCGCAGCAGTTTGTATGGTGTATTTATCTTGTCAGCCCTGCTGCGGGCGGCAGTCGCCCTGGGGTTTTTATCCCGCATACAGGAAATACGCAGCGTACGGCCCCTGTCCTGGGGTGCATTGGTGCGGCGGGTATTGCAGCTGCATCCACGGCGACGTCGGCTAGCCGTGACCCTGAGCCGCATTCGTAAGCCGCCTGGACTACCGACACTGGGTCCCCCCTGAAAATCAGATTTGTCTGACTTGACCTTAGCTGACCAATCCCTTATTAGTAGTACATATCGGTACTTATTAGTCTATTTGTTCATAATATACGACTATTAGTATCATTATTTAATACTAAGAGGGAAAATCGATGCCACAAACCCATGCCTTAATCGCGACACTAAAAAAAGCCCTCAAGGCCAGCGAACTGACCTACCGGGACGTTGCCGCAGGCCTCGACCTGAGTGAAGCCAGCGTCAAGCGCCTGTTCGCAGCGGAGAGCTTTACGTTGGAGCGGCTTGAGCAAATCTGTCATCTGCTGGGTATGGAGATCACTGACCTGGTCAAACAGATGGATGCAGAGCAGCAGCGTATTCAGGAGCTCAGTGAAGAACAGGAGCGTGAATTGGTATCGGACCTGCGTCTGTTGCTGGTGGCCTTTCTGGTGGTGAATGGCTGGAGTTTTGCTGAAATTTTACTACGCCATCAGCTTAGCGATACCGAATTGATCCGCAACCTGGCCAAACTCGATCGCATCAAGTTAATTGAGTTACAGCCGAAGAATCGCATCAAGTTACTGATTGCGCCCAATTTCAGTTGGCGGCGCAATGGACCAATCCAGCAATTCTTTACCGCCAACCTGCAGGAAGATTTCCTCAAAAGTAAATTCGACAACAAAGGTGCCAACTTCCAGTTTTTATCCGGCATGCTCACCGCGGCGTCGATTGAACAACTACGCAAGAAAACCCAGCAATTGACCCAGGAGTTCCATGCCCTCAACCAGCAGGATCGCAGCGCACCGTTGACTGAGCGTGAAGCGTATACGGTCATGTTGGCCTGTCGACCATGGAAGGCGAGCGTGTTCCAGCCATTGCGCAAGTAATACGGTTGCAACGTACACAAAAAATATTTTCAGCGGATGAATCGGCTGGCTGTTGTAGATTTTTCCAAATCTGCTTAAATGGCGCGTATGTTTACTTTGCACCCTCAGTTAGCCAAAGACGCCTTTGTCGTCGGTGAGTTTCCGGTTTCCTTGTTATTGCTGATCAATGATTGTCAGTATCCGTGGTGTGTTCTGGTACCGCAGCGTGAGAGTATCAGCGAGATCTACCAACTGGATAATGCTACCCGTGTGCAGGTCCTGGAAGAATCATGCCGTTTAGCGTCGACCATGCAACAGTTGTATGCGGCGGATAAAATGAATGTCGCCGCCCTGGGTAATGTCGTGCCGCAATTACATATTCACCATATCGCTCGCCAAAAGACTGATCCGACCTGGCCGATGCCGGTATGGGGAAAATTAGCTGCGCAACCCTATACCGATGCAGAACGCGATGCGCGCCTGCAACAATTGCGCAGGGCACTATTTAATAAATAACAAATTCTTGTGAGAGGATATGCAGATACAGTTGGAATGGATTGGTTATATTGCAGGGGTAATGACGACACTGTCCTTCATTCCGCAACTCTATAAAACCTGGCAGAGCAAATCCGCCCACGATATTTCCTATGGTATGTATGCCTTGTTCAGCGGAGGTTTGATTTTATGGACCGTCTATGGTTTTATTAAACAAGCGATGCCCATCGTCATTGCTAACAGCATCACGTTGATATTGGCATTGACGATTCTGATATTGAAATACCGATATGAACAACTGCAAGGGAGAGCACCATGAAACTCTACTATTCCACTTCGTCACCCTTTGTCCGCAAGGTGAATGTGTTTGCCATTGAAACCGGATTGGACGACCGCATCGAACGAGTGCTGACCAATCCCTGGGTGCATGATATGGCTTTAATTTCTGACAATCCTTTGTCCAAAGTACCGACACTGGTTACCGATGATGGATTGGTTATCTATGATTCACCGGTCATCTGCGAATATCTGGATAGTGTGCACGACGGTCAGAAAATGATACCGGTGAGCGGTGCGCCGCGCTGGATCGCCCTGCGTATGCAGGCACTGGCGGATGGCATATTGGAAGCAGCGGTTCTGCGTTTTCTGGAACGTGGGCGTGAACCCGCACAACACTCCGCTGCATGGGATGCCAAACAAAAACAGGTTATCGCACATGCCTTGATCTATTTGAATGAGCATGTGGCCCAGTGGCAGAAAAATCAGAATATCGGGCAGATCAGTGTGGCCTGCGCATTGGGCTATCTGGATTTTCGTTTTGCCGATGACGCCTGGCGCGAATCGGCTACCAGGCTGGCTGACTGGTATACAGAGTATGCGCAACGACCTTCCATGATACGCACCCTGCCAACACCGATGCCTGCCCAGGTCATGACTATTTAATCAAACGTAGGGCAAATGGATAGCGGAATTGCTCACCGCTGGATGCTTTAATGGCGGCGAGAATACACAGCACGATATTGACTACCCATAACACCCAAATCAGAAATATGCCGATGATGATGACCATCAGTATGATGCAGATAAAGCCACCAATAGCCATGGTGATCTGGAAGTTAAGCGCTTCGCGTGACTGGTCGGCGATGAAAGGGCTTTTGTCTTTGTAGATCAGCCAGACGACAAGACTGGGTATAAAGCCAAAAAATATCCCGCCAATATGAGTTAATGCCGCAATAGTGGTGTCGTCAGAGCTTGGTTGTTCCATGGTGCGTGTTCCCCTGCAAAAGTTCCCTGGTTTGATTCGGCAATCCTACTTAAATATCAGAATTATTTCAAACCATGGCAGAACCAAACTTAAATTGAGTCTGTCTATGTGAGTGCAAATGTATGAGTATTTAACCCTACATAGACAGCCAGGAGAATTACAATGATTAAACGAATTGCATTTTTGTCTTCTTCATTATTGTTTATTGCCACATCCTTTCCGGTAAGTGCCGACGAGATGAACAAAGATATTCGGCAAGACGCGCGCGAAGTGCATCAGGATAAAGCCGAGTTACAGCAAGACGTGAAAAAGCGCAACGAAGATCGACGTGAACTCAAGCAGGCGAAGAAATCCGGCGATACGGCGGAAGTAAACAAGGAAAAAGCTGAAGTGCGCAAGGACAATAAAAAAATCAGACACGATAAGCGCAAGCTGCACAAGGATCGCAAGGAATTACACAAAGACAAACATGCCCGTGAATCTGGCTCGCAGGACGAAAAAAAATAAATACGAAGTACTTGTAAATCAGTGATGCTGCAATCAGGCTCCAGGCAAGGAGCCTGATTTTTTAATTGAGCAGATCAGTAGTTAATTTCCCCAGCGTTAGCATGGCGCGCTCAAGGGTGCTGTCCCAGGGTAAAGCACAATTTAATCGAATAAAGTTACGATACTTTTGTTTTGCAGAAAAGAGTGGTCCAGGAGCAATACTGATTTTATGTAATAGCGCAAGGCGGTGCAGTTCCAGGGCATCGACTTTCTCAGGTAATTCCACCCATACCACGAAACCACCGGTTGGTTGGGTGACGCGTGTATTGGCCGGAAAATAGCGACTGATCGACTCAATCATCAACTGGGTATGTCGTGCGCACACCCCGCGCAAGCGACGCAGGTGGTGTTCATAACCACCGCGCGTCAAATAATTCGCCATGGCCAGTTCGGGTAAGGTTGCGCATGCCATGGTATTGACGTACTTCAAATGCTCAATAGTCGCATAATAATTTTGAGGAGGAATGATCCAGCCAACCCGGTAACCAGGTGCAATCGTTTTGGAAAATGAGGAGCAATAGAAAACCAGGTTTTTGCGATCATAGGCTTTGACGGCCTTGGGGCGTGGATTGTGAAAGGTTAATTCACCATAGATATCATCTTCGATCAGCGGCACGTTGTTATTGGCCAATATACGCAGCAATTGCTTTTTATGATCTTCATCAAGACAGGCGCCAGTCGGATTACTGAAGTTGGGTGTCAGTACGCAAGCGGCAATTGACCATTGCTCCAATGCCATCTTGATTGCATCCAGACTTGCACCGGTACGCGGATGAGTGGGAATCTCTATAACTTTTAGTCCCAGTGTTTCGATGGTTTGCAACGTGCCATAAAACGCGGGTGACTCAATTAATACCGTGTCACCGGAATGTGTCAAGGCACGTAGCGCCAGACTCAACGCCTCCTGACAACCGCCAGTTACAATGATTTCATCTGGCGCCACAGCACAGCCTGCTTCTGCCATGCGTCTGGCAATTTGCACGCGTAATTCATGCCGTCCCGGTGGAAAGTCATAACGGGTAACTTCAATAGCGTGTTTACGCAGTGTTGCTGCGGCCATGCGATTCAAACTGGCAACCGGGAGAAAATCCGGATGAGGCGTGGCGACGCCCAGTTGCACAATCTCTGGTGAGTTTGCTGCCTGCAATACCTCGTGCGCCAGCGCATTGATATTCACCTGGGTAGGACGACCTGATGGTTTGGATATAGCTGGCTCAGCAGGTAATACTTTGCTGACACGCACGTAGTAGCCTGACTGTGGGCGTGCCTCAATAACACCATCATCTTCGAGCAATCGATACGCTTCAATCACCGTGGCCATGCTGACATCAGCCTGATCCGCCAGGCGGCGTACCGATGGCACCCGTTCGCCGCAGCGATAGGTGCCATTAATGATCTGGCGGCGTAGTCGTTCGGCGATTTGCTGGTACAGATTCATGTTGATCCCATGGTTGAGCAATACAGTTGCAGTGCTTGTCGAGCAGTACAGTATTTAAAAATACTTAATTGTATTGGTTCAATTCAATATCTACTGAAACTGTACCGTATTGAGTATTGTGCTTATGCTTTGCGGAGTCAAGATTGGAAGGGTGTCGAATGACGAATGTGTATGAAATTCACAGTTTTGTAGCAACCGGCAAGCAAGGCAATCCGGCCGGGGTTTGCCTGTTGCACGAAGCCGCTGATTCCGTCTGGATGCAAAAGATTGCCTGCGCTATGGGTCTGTCTGAAACAGCGTTTGTGCTGCCACAGGGAGATGGCTATCAGTTGCGTTGGTTTACGCCAACGACGGAAGTTGATCTGTGTGGCCATGCCACGCTGGCAGCAGCCTATGTGATATGGCAACTGCAACAATACAATTCATCCGCAGCAATTATGTTTTTTACTGCGAGCGGTATTGTTACGGTACAACAGCGGGATAACTGGATTGAAATGGATTTGCCTGCGCGACCCATGCAATTCATTGAGCCGCCGCAGAAGATCATAGCTGCATTGGGTGTCATTCCCATCACGACGGCACAGCAGGGCAGTACATATTTGTTTCTTTTGGAGAATGAGGCGCAAGTTCGGGCCGTGACGCCGGACTTTGTGAGCTTGCGGGCTATGCCGGTGCATGGCGTTATGGTAACAAGCCATGCGGCTGATGGTGAATTTGATTTTGTCTCACGCTATTTTGCACCTGCCATGGGTGTTGATGAGGATCCTGTCACGGGATCGGCGCATTGTAGTTTGGCGCCCTGGTGGGGAAAACAATTGAAAAAAAATCATTTAATGGCACAGCAGGTTTCTGCGCGTGGCGGTGTGTTGCGATTACGGTTGGCAGGTGAGCGAGTCTTCATTGCAGGTCAAACCGTATTACATGGGCAGAGGCAAATATATGACTGAAGCAATATGCTGGATCAACGGTAAAATTATTCCGGCACACAGTGCAAGTGTCAGTGTATTGGATCACGGGTTGCTCTATGGTGATGGCGTGTTTGAAGGGATTCGCTTTTATAACCGACGCGCGTTTCGTTTGCAGACACATTTGCAACGAATATTGCGATCTGCAACCGCACTTGCTTTGAAAATACCGTTGAATACTGTCGAATTAACACAAGCCATCCATGCGACGATTGCTGCATTTGATCTGGCGGATGGTTATTTGCGCCTGGTAGTGACACGTGGTAGTGGTCGTATGGGGCTGGATCCGGCGAATTGCACCAAGCCAGAGGTTTTTATCATTGCCGATCAACTCAGTATGGTGAGTGAAAGCGTTCGTACACGCGGGGCACGGGTGATCATTGCGGCAACCCGACGCCTGGGTGCAGATGGACTTGATCCCCGCATCAAGTCGCTGAATTATCTCAATCACATTCTGGCACGCATGGAAGCCAGTAATGCAGGCGCCGATGAAGCCATTCTGCTCAATGCACAGGGCCATGTTGCGGAAGGGACGGCCGATAATCTTTTTATTGTGCGTGCCGGGCTACTGTTAACTCCACCATGCAGTGATGGTGCACTGGAAGGAATTACTCGCGCGGTGGTGATGGAGCTCGCACAACAACTCGGTGTGTCTTGTCGCGAAACGACACTTGGATCCTATGATTTATACACGGCCGATGAGTGTTTTCTAACCGGTACCGGCGCAGAAATTATTCCGGTACGTGAAGTGGATGGACGCATCATGGCAGAATGCCCAGGCCCGATTTTTCATCAATTGAATGCGCTGTATCAACAACGTGTGCTGACAGAATAATCCGGCCTTGTTTTATTTTTGTTTGCTTAGCAATTCAAAAGCGATATTGATGTGTTCGCTGAAATGCACAAAAGTCTGATATTCGGCTTCGGTGAGTTGCCGACCGCTGAATTTACAATCGGCGTACACCACGCCGAGTCCCTTGTTACTGACGCGAATCGGCAAGATGAAAAAATCCAGCACGCCTAAACATTGACGCAAACCTTGCGACATTAATGGTTCGAGTCGGATCCGGGTTTTATTATTTACCCAGCAACCTTCTTTCTGGCCAAGTATGTAGCCGAGGAAATCATTATTCTGATTACCAACGGCGAAATCAAAACATCGTTTGAATTTGCCTTTTTCATCACCTAACAGATACTTGGCTTTGAGATGACCGTCGTCTGCGGCAAGAAAGGCAATAACGGTACGGTCCATGCGTAACGCACGTGACACCCCTTCGAGGACGGTGCCGATGATGGCGTTGATATCCACTTTTTCGTGCAACATTGTGGTGAGCTCACGCAGAAAAGTCAGCTGCAGTTGTAAATCGGATTCTGATGGGTTGGTCGGAATATCCTGGGCAATTGCGCTCGATACTTTTTCCGGTAATGGAATATGTTTGCCGGCGATCTCAACACCAAATTCGCGCGTTACCTGAACTGCTTCAAAGGCATTCTTGTGGATCATTTCGATGGTGGCATCCAGAGTGAAATTGATCCGATCCGAGATTGATTTGGTGACACGCTGAGTAGCCTGACTGCCCCAGCCTTCCTCGACAGCTAACACAAGATCATAAGCTTGCTGCAGGTCCTGACTTTGCGGAGTTTTGCCTTGCGCGCGTAATGTTTTGCCCAGCAGTTCGCTGAGGTGCCATTCATCATTCAGGCCTTGGGTTAAGTGCCACAGCGGGAACCCTAGTATGCCGATTTCAGCAGCATCAGCGTTATCCGATTCCTGGTAAGCGTTATCCAGCTGTTTCGCAAAACCAAAGGGAAAACACCAAAACGCCATATGGCCAAGCCGATACAGCAATGCGGCAATGAAAACTTCTTCAATGTCGGCCACACCACGGGCCTGTGCAATCGATTTAGCCTGAATCGCCGCATGGAAAGCACGAGCCATTTCCCGGACCACATGCTCGTGCTGCAGTCCTTTTAACAGGGGATCGATAATCGCGATCGTTAACGCGATACTGCGGACCGCATCGAAGCCCAGGAACAGGATGGCACGACTGATCGTGTTGACCGTCTTGCCAGCCGGGTTGTAATAGGCACTATTGGCCAGGCGCAGGACCCGGGCGGTCATGGAGCTGTCTTGCAGGATCAGATGGGCCAAGTCCGCGAGGGGGGTATCCAGACCTTTGGAGGCCGTGGCAATGGCGCGGGCAGTATGGGCAAAGACCGGCATTTCCTCTTCATTGATGCGGCGTATCCATTCTGTCAGTGCGACGGGTCGGGTCATGGCGGTTCCTGGTAACAGATCACAATAGGGTGTTTATCCTATATCGTGCACAGGCTCAAAATGATTAGAATCTGGCTCAGAGCCGAGGCCTGTGCTTGCGCTTACGGTAAGCCCCGTATAGCGACCTGCAAGGCTGTAAGGATTAGCTGTTTTAGTCGCTGGGAGGCGAAGCTGGATGTGGCTTAGATATGCCCTGGTTAGTTTGGTACTGTTTCTGGCATTAGCCGTTAACTTACCCGATGGAATGCTGATTCATTTGGGACTGGCACCGAATATTTTGCTGGCCACACTGAGCGCCATGGTGATTGCCGGATTGGTTGCACACCGGCATTTGCTGTTGGTACTGCTGGCCGTGTTATGTGTGGTTGGCGCTAATTTACCCACGGGTATGGCCCAGCATTTAGGCATTGATCGCGATGTTCTGTTGGCAACGTTAGTGGGTTTGATCCTTATGCCGATCATTGCCGGGAATAGCCGTTTTGGTAACTAGCGATATACTGTAATGTAAATAAAATTCGAGCTGGAGCGCGGTGCGGGAGAAAATGATGTTGTCGTCTGATTTACTCGAGAAAAAAAACCAGCCCAGTGACGCCGAAAATATACCGCGACTTGATTTCTGTACGGAACTTGTCAATCGCTTGAGGGCCGGATTTGTGTATTTTAATGCCTCCAGCAACCCCCACATCAAACGAGTTTCGATTACTCACGGTAATGGTGAGTACCATTGTATCGCTCAATCACGTAATGGCGGTTGTTTGAAAGTGTTGCGTGACAAGCTGGAGTACATCGCGGATGACGGTTTAGCTCAATTGCAGGCAAATGTCTCGGCGGTGGGAGGGCAATGCACCCTGACGCAGGATAGCCTTAACATTGATGTGCCGGTGGGCTATCAGATCATGCTTACCATCGGCGATAGTAAACGACATAAAGTTCACATAGCGCCAGTCGCCGATTAACGATCTCCTTCCACCAAGGTATAGCGGTTTTTTCTAATGAACTGACGCAGCAAACGTTACAGAATGTAAACTCCATTGACGTTTCGAACATTTACGATTAGTTATTGATGTAGACCCCCAGGAGGATTTACTCATGACACTATCAGCACTTGCTAGCAATGAGCGGCGTCAGCATCGTCGTGTAACTCACAATCTCAGTGTTCAGGCAAATACGGCCGATGGGCAATCCATCACACTGGATGTTATCGATTATTCACTGGGTGGGTTGGGCCTGGTGAGCCAGGATCCTTTTAACATCGGCGATGTGCTGGAGTTTGACTGTCTGGTTGGTCTGGATGGAATCCAGCGTAAATTAGGTCTGGCGGGAGAGGTCTGTTACGTCCAGGAACAGTTTCAAGAATATGGCGTTGGTGTACGTTTTCTATAATTTTCTCCAGGGTTCATCGCATTTTGGAATATACAGCTGGTCTGATTTGCGGCGCGCAGGTCCCCTTGGCATGTCGTCAAAATCCGCAAATAAAAAGACTGGGAAAAATTGCGGTCTTGGTTATAATCCATTGAAATAATAAAAATAAATCCCGACACGCGGGTTAAAAATTAACCGCAAGGTTGAACCGCGTGATGATAATAAATAGAGGGGGTGGAGCAGATTGCTAATGGTTGCTGATTTGGTTGAACGTCGTCGTTATCCACGTCACCCGGTGCAGGCACGCATACGCATCAGTAATAACTTCATTGGTATCCTGGAAGGGTACTCTCGCGATATATCCAATAACGGTGTTTTTCTCTATCTCAATCCTGTACCACCTATTGCACGCGGCGCCTATCTGGGTCTCCATATGCTTGATTCTGCCAATCCCGATATTCTATTTAATGCACGGGTGATACGTACCAGTACCCGTGGCGTTGCGATTTCCCTCGTCGATTATGAAATTCAGGGACGGCGTTACACGCTGGGAGAGTTGCGACGTCAATGGAAAATGACACGGCCGGACATTGCAGAGTCTAAATCGCGCGGTTAAGCGCAAACGATGCTTGAATAGTACGAATGATTGGCGTAGTAGTAAATGTCAAATCAGTTTGCTTGCGCTATAGTTAGCTACAGTAGAAATGCCGTGCGGATGTGGCACGGTAAGGCGAGGAGATGAATGGCATCACAACCTGAAACCGGCTCTGCAGAACGTCGGCGATTTTCCCGGCGTTTGGTCAATTCCCGCGTCAAATTGGCGCACGGCACGATTGGTTCCATTATGGCCAAGACCCGGGATCTTTCTGACAGTGGCGCATTTGTCGAATGTTACCCCGTTCCGAAATTACCGGTGGGGGCACATATCAAAATGCACTTACTCGATTCTTCCAATCCGCAAATTGCCTTTAATATGAAGGTCGTTCGTACGACACGCGATGGCGTGGCGCTGGTATTTATCGACTACGAATTCGAAGGACAACGCTATTCGATGGACGTTCTGCGTAAACAATGGGCCAAACAGGCACGCAAAAAGAAACGTTAGCCTGCTGACAGTAATAAGTTCTGATGACTCCGATCCGGATTCGCGTCTTACGTCACTCGGCGTTTCATACACCAGAAATGTTTACGCATAGTCAGCTGATTCAACGCCAACACGCCTATGAATGCGTGGTTTGTAAGTCACCTGACAGTGCTACATGAAATTGCGCACAAATTTATTTTGTTATGGCACCTTGATGTATCCATCCATAATGCAGGCTGTCACAGGGCTTGCGCCACGATCAGTGACGGTTCAATTGCAAGGTTACGAATGTTACCGTGTAAGAAGGCGCCCATTTCCCGGCATCGTTGTAGATCCAGATGGCATAGTGCATGGGGTACTCTATCGGGATCTAAGCCCGCGTACATTGCAACGGCTGGATGAGTATGAAAGTGATTATTATCAGCGCACCGAAGTAGTTGTCCGTGATGCAGCGGGTAAATCGTTTGATGCCTGTACGTATACCATCCCGTCGCAGCAGCGTTATCATTTAACACGGCAAGCATGGGATCGTAACTGGTTTGTCAGTCGGGCAATGCCACGCTATCTTTGCCAACTCCGGCGTCGCATCAGGGTAACCTGATAACTGGTTTGTGCAGCGCTTACACAGATTATGAATGGTATGCGATGATTAGCTATGACCCCGTTTGACTGGAAAGACATCCATGCTGCCATCTGGCGCGCCAGCCAGAAAGCGCTACGCCCGATCTTGCATACCGATCCGATCAGTGCGGCGGATCTCATCGGAGTGGATGAGCAACTTGCACGCTTAAACAGAAATACCGAGCGATTTTTACGTGGCGAGCCAGTGAATAATGCGTTGTTATGGGGTGCACGTGGCACCGGCAAATCCTCCCTCGTCAAAGCAATTTTCAATGCGTATCGTGACCAAGGATTGCGCCTTATCGAAGTTGATCGTGATGATCTGGTGCAACTGCCTGATATCGTCGATGGCATTCGTGATCTGAGCTATCGATTCATCATCTATTGCGATGACCTCTCCTTTGAAAGTGATGAACGTCAATATAAAGCGCTCAAACATGTGCTGGAAGGCTCGATTGAATTGCCGCCACCCAATGTACTGATCTATGCAACGTCCAACCGTCGACATTTACTTCCGGAATATGAACGGGAGAATCTCGACGCCCGTCCTGTAAATGGTGAAATCCATCCCGGCGAAGCGATTGAAGAAAAAATTGCGCTTGCGGATCGATTTGGGTTGTGTCTGAGTTTTTACCCTGTACCGCAGCAAACCTATCTGCAAATGATCGATCACTTGTTTACCGATTTCAGCGGGGACCGCCACTGCTTGCATATTCTGGCCAACCGGTTCGCGATTGAACGTGGTGCACGCAATGGCCGGGTTGCGCGGCAGTTCTATAATCAATTTGATCCGGCCGAATTGTTGACAGTGGCCCCGGAGCCGCCAGCGTGATCCAAATCGATGCAGATGATTCTGCCAGGAGCCAGCAGATCATTCTTTGCCCGAATCTGTCGCCGGACTGGCGCATCAATTCGTATTTATTATCTTTGCTTGCAACCCTGGTAATGGGCGTCGCGATTGGATTTGCACTACAGGGTGCCTGGCTGATTCTGCCGTTTGCCGGGCTGGAAGTGTTGGCGTTATTTGGACTGGTTTTACTGGTGACGCGTCGTTGTCAGCGTATGGAAGTGATACGACTGGAAGAGCAGGATATCGTGGTCGAGCAAGGCAGACATGCTCCGGAGCATGTGTGGCGTAGCCAGCGTTTTTTTACACGCCTGCAAGTCGTACGTTCTGCGCATCCCTGGTACCCACCACGGATTGTACTGCGTGGCCGCGCGAGTGAAATTGAAATTGGTGCGTTTTTGAATGACAGCGAAAAACAACAACTGGTTCGTCAGCTTGGAGCGGTATTAAATGGAAGCTAAATATAGAAACACTACCCGGACATGGCCCGGGTAGTGTTGTGAACTAGGCTGCAGCGTGTATCGAACTGTCGGTAACGTTAATCCGTTCAGCAGTTTCTTCATGGAGTGCTGCCAACGTAATCCCGTCCAGATGGTTGAAAATCTTATTCTCTAATAATCCCCAGGCCATCATTGTTGCTGTCTGTGGTTGGGTGCTGGCTGTCGCGGCTGTTTTACGGTTGACGTCAATGGCGGTAACAATGTCTGCTACGGTAATGATCTCAGTGGGTTTGCCCAGTACATAGCCGCCGCCTGGTCCGCGCACACCTTTGACAAGATGATGGCGTCGTAACAGTGCAAAAATTTGTTCGAGATAGGACAGTGAAATATCCAGTTTTTTGGCCAGCGCAGTCAATGAAACCGGGTTTGGTATCTGAAATGCCAGGTTCAACATGGCTTTGATTGCGTAATGTGCACGTGAAGAGATAGTCATAGCGAGTCTTCCTTAGTTATCGTGATTTACACCCATGGAAAGGGGGATTACCTGGTGGCATCCGTGACAATCCAGGTTGGCTGGTTCAGGGCCACATTCCATGGATACCCTGACACTAAAAGTAGATATTTATCCTTAGTTATACAACGCCTTATTTGTAAAGAATTGTAAATTCTTTGTTAAGGTGGCGATTATTTGACCATATCAACCAAGGCAAAAATACTCTGTTTTACATGCAGTACATCGGTGGACGCTGCATTCAGATGTGCAGAATTAAATTTGAGGTAGTCGAAAATCAGGTAAAGTAGATCGTTAATTCACTCTAACTATTCGGGGAGAAAATTGCAGAAAACCTTCGCGTTACTCCTGTTAACCAGCCTTGCCGTGATAAATGGTTGCGCGGACGTGTTGACTGAAGCGCCATTGGCGTCTGCAGATGCACGCGTGCCTCAGCATGCGGTTGCACCAGATTATATGTTGCAGGATAAGATGGTACGCCTGAATGATGCCGATCCCAATGAGCGTGCCTGGGCAGCTTATCAATTGGGCAAATTCGGTGATACTGCCGCAACAGCGATTCCCGCGCTGCTGCAATTACTCCAGGACGATACGCCAGTATTGTTGTCGCGTTATCTCGGCGGTGGATATCACTCGTCAAATGCGTCCACACCAGGAGAGGAAGCTTGTCAGTCCCTGGTCAAAATCGGACATGATGCCGTACCTGCATTACAGCGCGCATTACGGTCTGATAAAGCGGTGGTTCGGCAATTAGCAGCCAAGGCGTTGGGGCAAATTGGTGAATTAGGTTCTATTCCAGAGCTATTACCGTTGCTGGAAGACTCGGATCGTCAGGTACGCGCCTTTGCTGCGCTCGCCCTGGGCAGTTACCGCCACCCACAAGCTGCAAAACTCATTGTCGATGCCTTGCCCGCTGCCAAACCAGGCATGCGGGCGGGGATGGTCTATGCACTGGGCCAGATTAATGATGTGTTGGTTGTGCCAATTTTAATCCAACGCTATCCACAGGAAGACGTGGATGTACGTGCTGCCATTATGTACGCCCTTGGGCGTTTGCGTGATGGTGAAGCGATTGAAACCTTGTTGCTAGGATTGCACGATAGCGATGAAGTGGTACGGGCTAACGCCGCGAATGCGCTGGTGTATTACTACAATCCACGCACCATGAGCGCACTGATTAATGCGCTTGATGATCCCTCCGATCGAGTCCGTGACACCGCACTGGAAGCATTGCAGCAACTTACCGGTGCCGAACTGTCGCTTGATAGCAAGCGCTGGCGCCAATGGTGGCAGCAACAACAATCCAATATTCCCTCTACTGTCCAATAATCCACTTGACCCTGAACTATACTTCAGGGTCTATCCTTCAACTGAGATTAATGACATGTCGCTACTTTCAATTGGTCAGGTGGCCAAACAAGCGGGGGTGAGTGTCGAAACCCTGCGATTTTATGAGAAACAAGGATTATTGCTGAAGCCGCAGCGGAGTGCCGCCGGTTATCGCTGTTATGAAAGTGGCGTGGTGCGCCGCGTGCGATTTATCCAGCATGCCAAGGAATTGGGATTTGCGTTACGGGAAGTTGCTGATTTGCTGAATCTGCGGCAAACACGCAAGACCAGTTGCGCACAGGTCCGTAGTGTGGCGCTCGCTAAAGTGACAGACATTGATCAAAAGCTGAAGGATTTGCAACGCATGCGCATGGCCTTGGAAAAACTGGCATCACGCTGCGAACTGGAAGGGACGTTAGGTGAATGCCCGATCCTCGATGCACTTGAGGATATAACCCTGGAATAAAACCATGAAAGTTGAATTTATTTACGAGAAAACCTGCCCCAATATCGAGCCTACCCGTGAGCAGCTGGTGGCTGCATTCGATAGACTGAAGTTGGTACCAACCTGGCAGGAATGGGAAGTGAGTGACAGCAAGGCGCCTGACTATGTTCATGGCTATGGTTCTCCCACAATTTTGATTAACGGTGTGGATCTGCTGGGTGCATTGCCTAACAGCGATGACATGAGTTGCCGGATTTATCCAAATAGCCCCTCACCCAATAACGGAGTTCCCGCCATTGAAACGATTGTAGCGGCACTGCAAACGCCTACGGGTGCGGGTGTGACCGGGAAAAAGTTTTTTGGCTTGAACTTGAGTATGTTACCGACAATCGGCATTGCCTTGCTGCCGAAACTATTTTGTCCGGCATGTTGGCCAGCCTACGCAGGTTTGTTATCGAGTCTGGGTCTGGGTTTTTTCGATTACACGCCTTATATGTTACCGACGATGTTGTTGTTTGTTGTTATCGCACTCAGCGCCTTGTGGTATCGCGCTGCACAACGCCGTGGCTATGGGCCGTTTTATTTAGGTGCGGGTGCAAGTGGAGTTTTATTACTGAGTAAATTCCATTTTGATAATGATCCGCTAATGTGGCTTGGCTTGGTTATGTTGATCTCTGCTTCACTCTGGAACACGTGGCCAAAAAAATTGGCGCACGGCGCATGTCCGGCCTGTCAGGTATAATCGGAAAGCTTCTGCGAAGGAACCGATTGGCTAATGTTGTTGTAACAGTATCTGGGCGCGCTGCGCCTTGTCCTGGCATTCAGCATATTGCTGGTGTTGTTGTTCGATTTTGGCGGCGGTGAGCAAATTTTCAATCTGGCTAATCTGGTTTTTCTCAAGTTGTGCGCGGCTTTCACCCAGTAGCGTCGAGACGTTTTTAATGGATTTGTTACAGGCAGCCTCAAGGGGCTCATCTTTTTTTACCATGCGCTTACAGGCGCTGGCGTTTAATGCGATGAATAGACACAAGCTTAACCCGGTGATGGTGGTAAGGCGCATATGTTATCCTTTTGTTTCGTTCGTCCAAGCATAGTGCAGGCAGATATAAATGAAAGTCTTATTGGTAGTGGCGCATGGTAGCCGGCGCGCCGAATCAAATGAGGAGGTTCGCAAGCTTGCTGGGCAATTACAAGCCCGCGCAGGTGCAACATATAGTGGGGTACGGTGTGCATTTTTAGAATTAGCTGAACCGTCCATTCCTGATGGTATCGCGCAATGCATCGCACAGGGTGCTAGCGAAGTCATCGTATTGCCGTATTTTCTGTCCGCAGGGCGGCATGTCGCCACGGACATTCCCGCCGAAGTGGCCAAAGCACAGGCTAATTTTCCAGCCACCTCGATTCAAATTGCCCCCTATCTTGGTAAGGCTGAGGGGGTGTTGGACGTGATGTTGCACCAGGCCGACTTGTCTTCACGGGATTAAAAAAAACATTATAATCAATATGTTATGAGAGAATAACAGTAAAATTACACAAACAAAATAAAACCCAGGCGATTTTAACTTGCGGCTCCCCCCGGCCTGGAGGTAATGTGTATAGACCAACCTGCCCCCTTTTTGAACTTCCGAGCCTTCCCGCTGAACACTGAGTTTTTGGGAAGGTTTTTTTTGTCGATAACAAAAACAAGATAGCCACAAGGAGACCTCGGATGCCAGAGCGCCATGATCTGGAACTGTTAATAAAATCTCATATTCCCATCATTGTGATTGAATCGCGCGAGGAAGCACGCGCAGTTGACATGATCCGCAGCATGCAATTGCGGTTGGCAACGCCAATTTTTCGCTGGACAGTTACCGAAGGTTTACAGCGTGTCGATTTGGTGATGGACACGCAACCCTTTAATGCCAAGCCTGCTGACGTGCTGGGGCATATCAAGTCCACACGTACCAGTGGCGTGTATATGTTATTGGATTTTCATCCTTATCTGGATGAGCCGATCAATGTGCGACTGCTCAAGGATATCGCCATAAATTATGAAAGTACCCATCAAACAATCGTTTTGATCAGTCATGCATTTGAGTTGCCCGAGGAACTCAAGAATTACAGCGCACGTTTTGAATTCATGCTGCCAAATGATCAGGCGGTACGCAAAATTGTCAGCGAAGTCGCCGAGCAATGGACGGCGAATAATCGCAAACGTGTTCAGGCTGATCCCCAGGCTTTTGAAATGTTGGTGCGCAATCTTAGCGGCTTGACCCATGATGAAGCGCGGCGATTGGCACGCGTGGCGATCTATAACGATGGCGCAATAACCGACAATGATTTGCCGGTAGTAATGAAAGCCAAGTATGCATTGCTGAGTAAAGAAGGCATGCTGCATTTTGATTTGGATACCGATAGTTTTGCCAACCTGGGTGGTTTCTCGCGGCTCAAGAATTGGATTCGACAACGCCAACCGGCCTTCGCGGGCAAATTGCCGGGGGTGGATGCTCCCAAAGGTATTTTATTGTTGGGCGTGCAGGGTTGTGGCAAGAGTTTGGCTGCAAAAGCGGTTGCGGGTGTATTGGGTATTCCATTATTGCGCATGGAAATATCAGCACTGTTTAATAAATTCCATGGCGAAACCGAGCGCAATTTACGTGAATCACTCAAGGCTGCTGAAGTGATGGCGCCGTGTGTATTGTGGATCGATGAATTGGAGAAGGGCATTGCGGTTGGCGACAATGATGGCGGGACATCCAAACGCGTATTGGGTTCGATGTTGACGTGGATGGCGGAGAAAAAGGCGCCGGTGTTCATCGTGGCTACCGCCAATGACATCGAGGCGCTGCCACCAGAATTGGTACGCAAAGGTCGCTTTGATGAAATCTTTTTTGTAGATTTGCCAGATCAGAAAAATCGTGCATTGATTTATGATATTCATTTGCGTAAACGCCAGCTGGATAGCAAGAATTTTGAATTGGAAAAACTTGCCCAGCTTAGTGAAGGGTTTTCCGGTGCAGAGATTGAACAAGCGGTGGTCGCCGCTATCTACGCTGGTCACGCACAGCAAACCACAATAACGACGAGTCATCTTGTGCAGGAAATTCGCCATACTCGACCTTTGTCGGTGGTTATGGCCGAGCGCATTGCTGACTTGCGCGCCTGGGCAGCGGAACGGACGGTGTCTGTGGAGGATTGATTGCTCAGCTGTTACGGTGCCACGCCACGCTGTAATGGCAAATCCTTGTTTTGTTCGTATTCCAGGATTGAACCACCATAGATTTTTACATTGGTGTACCCCAAACGTTTCAATGTGTAATAGGCTTGGGACGCCCGGTGACTGGAATGACAATAAGTGATAATCGGTTGTTTGAGGTCGGTTAGACCAAGTTGACTGAGCGACTCGCGCAGCGTGGCCGCATCACGTTGCACAAAGCCATGATCGAAATCGACTGCCTGATCCCATTCCCACCACTTGGCGCCGGGAATATGCCCACTACGGGGGATGCGTGGATCACCCCGGTATTCATCTTCACTGCGGACATCCAGTAACACGACCTCTTTTTTACGTGAAATTGCTGCGACTTCTTTTAAGTTAGCCAAAAATAGGCGCGCTGGTTTTGATATTTGATAGGTTGTGGCATGAGCGATTGCAGGTTGATTGGTAACGGGGCGTCCCTCAAGAATCCATTTGACCAGTCCACCGTCCAGTAGCGCCATCTGCGTGTGACCGAGTTGCTCGAGTTCCCAGTAGAGTCGGGCTGCATTCAGACCGCCTGTGTCATCATAGATGACCACATCGGTGTGCGCATCGATACCAAGAGTGCCAAGCAAGGCAGTTAATTTTTCCTGCGGGATGGGCATGCTGATATTGTTGTGATTTATAACCAGTATTTCATACGGTAAGGAGATAGCATCAACCAGGTGAAATCGCTGGTATTGAGTGGCATCGGACATGTCGATCAGTACGGGTTTGCTCTTGGTTAGTCGTTGCGCAAGGTCCTGGGTCGTCACAAGCAGTGGGCTTGCGTAGCTGGCAGGGCCCAGGCAAAGGAATAGCACGCACAATAGTAGAGCGAAGTCACGACGCAACATAACAGTCTCCGGAAATTATTGGGGTTTTGGCCGTAAATGGCTTGCCTGTACCCGGGGGGAGTTTGTACCCTTGGGATCAGAGTATATATGTTAACAGGCAGTTTGTAGTATGGCAGTAGTCACGTGTAAGTATCATGTAAAGACGCCGGCCCGTTGGGCATGCGAGCCTTGCCAGATTAATTTTTGCATCGATTGTATTGATTCCCCGGCACCTGGAAAATTGCCACGCTGTCCGGTATGTGATCGTAACCTGACCTCATTGGGTAGTGGCAATCTGGTTATGCCATATTGGCACCGGCTTGGACAAATGTTTATCTATCCGTTTTATCCTACGCCGCTGGTGTTTATGCTGGTCGTGTTGGCTTTGGGGTATGGCTTCGCCAATATTCCGATTCCGATATTTAATCTGCTGTTGTTATTAGTTCTGATAGTCGTAGTAGCGAAATATGCCTACGTAGTACTACAAGATACTGCGCAAGGCCATTTGGTGCCACTGCCCATTGGTTCCGAGACGCTCACCGACGATATTATTTTACCATTCAAGCAAACGGCACTGATGTTTGCTTTTGGATCGATCAATTTTACGATCTATGACATGTTTGGTCCTGGCGTGGCGTTAATTGCCTATATAATTATCCTGCTGGCTTTGCCAGCCAGCACCATGGTGCTGGCAATGGAGCAGAGTTTTTTTAAAGCACTGAACCCCGCACTGATTTTCCTTGTCATCAAACGCATCGGACTGCCGTATTTCTTTATGGTGGGCTTGTTGTATTTGCTTACGCTGGCAGCCGAGATATTGCAGGGTTTGCTAACGCACATGGTCACACCGGGGGTTGCTTCAATCTTGCTAATCTTTACCAGCATGTATTTCTTTCTGGTGATGTTTCATCTGATGGGCTATGTGCTGTATCAATATCATGATGAATTGGGCTACAGCGTTGAGGTGGAAGCAGAAGCGCATGTGCCTGTTGGCAAACTGGAGATAGCCAGTCCGGAAATGCGCGCCACAGAAATTTTGATCGCCGAGGGTAAAAATCAGGAAGCCGCGCTGCGTTTCGAACAGATCATCCAGACAACTCCCGGAAATATTGAAGCACGTGAACGGTTGCTGAAATTGTTGCGATTATTGGGCGAGAATACCCAACATACGCGACAAGGGCAGGATTTTATCTCATATCTGTTCCATGAGAATAAAATCGGGATAGCAACCAAGGTGTATCAGGAATGTCTCGCCTATGACAAAGAATTTCGACCGGCTCGTCCCAACGAACGCGTGGAAATTGCCAGGATGTTACGTGGCAATGGTCAGGCTAAAACGGCAGTCACTCTGCTGGGGAACTTGCATACCGAATTTCCCAGCTTTGATGGTATTCCTGCTGCCTATCTCATGGTGGCGAAAATGCTGTGTGAACAGTTCAGTGACGACAGTAAAGCCAGGCAAATATTACAATTTGTTCTGAAGTATTATCCCAATCATGAAATTGCTGCAGAAGCGCAGGAATATCTGACGGTTATCGACAAGCTGGCGGGACAACAACGCTAATGGTTAAGTTGCCGGGCTGATACGTTGCAGGTGCTGTGCCTGTACGCTGTGCGGATATGTTTCTAATAGCAAAGCCCGGTAATGTTCCACCTTGGATTTATCCTTGCCCTGGTAGTATTTGACCAGCGCTGCCAAGCCTTCGGCATTGCGTACGAAATCCTGTCTGGTTTGCAATAAATATTTAACCAGTTTCTCGGCATCTTCCAGGTATTCATTTGCCGCAAATCGTAAAGCCAGATTCATCAGTGTATCCGGGTTGAATTGCGGTTTGGGAACACCTTTGCTGACATAATCAAAAAAGACATCATGCAGGATTCTGACGCTGTTGCGATCCGCGCCAGATAATTTGAGCAGTGTTGTGGCCAGGCTATGAAATTCCGGATCCGTGGGGGTCAGCTTGAGAATGTTAAATAGCTGTAATTTAACTGTCAGGTCGTCAGGAAAATCCTGCATTAATTTTAAATAAGTTTCTCGAGCGGCTTTGATATTCATCGCCGCGAGCTGTTGTTGCCCGGTGCTTACGGCGTGCTGATATTGTTCAGTTTTAACATCCTGATCGATGTAGTCTTTGCTGTGTTGTGATAGAAAGCGTTTGGCAACCGCCGCGATCAGCACGCCGCCGGTCAGCCCACCCAGATGCGCCATGACATTTATATTCGTCTGCATCCCAAATTCCATATACAACTGCCAGCCAACCATAGGGATCAACATAATGACGGCAGGGGCACGGAAATAATTAAAATAGATTAAGAAAAAGAAAAAGCGGATTTTACGTAACCAGAATAATACCAGATACATGCCGACCACACCGAAGATGGCGCCAGAGGCCCCCACGCCAGGCGCATGCAGATGCGGTGAGATCAGTACGTACAGGGCATTGCCAGCCAAACCGGCCAACAGGTAGCCACCCAGATAAACCCAGTGGCCCAAAATTATCTCCACCACATAACCGATGATCATCAGCATGATCATGTTGCCGAACAAATGCCCGAGGCTGCCATGTAAAAACATGCTGGCAAACATGCCTGTAATAGTAGGTTGTGACGGAATTATCGCGTAATGATACGAAACGACATCATCGAGTAAGGCGTCATATTGGCTACGCAAGGGTTTCCATTGCGTATATACCTCGTCAGTAGAGGAGATAATCTCATCATGATGGAGTTTGGCCTGAAAGATTCCATCCTGGCGCATCTCTTTGAAATTTTTATCCTGGTCGGCAAAACTTGCGGGTGCTTTTGCCAGGCGATTTCCGGGGTGGAGATAACGGTAATAATAGGTTATTTCGATGTTCGCCAGTCCGGATTCTTCATAGTGCTGTTCAGCGCGGTCCCATTTCGCGTTATCGTCATGTTGCCAGGTGAAATAAATGGCACAGTTGAGTAAAACCAGAATAAGGGTAACCAGGGGCGGATTGCGCCAGTCCAATGGGCGGTCTATGGGGATTAAAAGCATCGATTAATTCACAGTTTGATAGCAGCCGGTCATTATTTTGGTTCCGCGGTCGATACGCACCCATGGGCAGTTGAGCTCATAGCCATTTTTATTCCCATTATGCGTGCCGGGATCGCTGGGAATTGTGAAGAACTTCCTGTTTCCCAAGGGATTATGGTGGAATGCTTCCAACTTGTCACCACACAGCTAAGGTATGACCTATGCAAAAGCAGCAAGTCCTCGCCGCAATCGAGCAAGCCGTTGAGCAACATCAGATTTTTGGTGACTTGCTTACCACACAGGAAAAGCAATACTTGCTGGATCGTGGCGTGGTGCGCAGTGTCATGCCCGGTGTCGTGTTGTGCCGACAATTCCAACGCGATAGCCGTGTATATATTCTGGTAGTAGGTGAAGTGGAAGTAACCAGTGGCAGTGATGCCGGCAAAACCCATATTACGACCTTAAAACAAGGTGAAATTTTCGGTGAAATTGCTGCCTTGTTTGGGATGCCGCGAGTCTGTGATGTAACGGTAAGTCGCCCCTCAGTCATTCTGGAAATCCCCAGCGAAGTACTGGAAAAAATTATTGATAGCCGCATAGAGTTACGCGATGCAGTCATCCAGCGGTTCAAACACCGGGTCACCGAAACAGCGTTACGCGGGGTGGCATTGTTTCGCTACCTGCCGGACGAGTCCATGCGTACATTGATAGAACATTCGACATTGGTTGGGGTGCCACCTGGCAGTATCCTGGTACAGGAAGGTGAGCGCGGTGACGCTTTTTACGTGGTGGTGTATGGGAATTTGCGGGTTAGCCATCAGGTGCAGGGCAAACATATCAATCTGGCGTTATTACGTCCGGGTGATTATTTTGGTGAATGGTCATTGCTAACCGGGGCACCACGCACCGCGACGATATCAGCCTTATCGCAGGCAGAACTGGTTTGTATCGAGCGAAGTGCCTTTCTGGATATGCTGCGGGAAAACCCCGCAATCCGCGATCGCATCGATCTGGAGGCGCATAATCGCCATGACAAGCTGACAGCGATGGATCAGCTTAATCCGGAACACCGTTCACACCAGAGCCTGGATCGAATAGTCGATATCATCAAAAAAAATCACGATAATTAATAGCAGTTTCTGTTGACTGCAACGAAGTGTTCTATACTTCGTGTCATCAATAACAACCCAATCTGGAGTTCCCGACTATGTCATTTCTGCGTCACTATCAACGAATTCTGTGTGCCCTGTTGGCAATTTCATTCCTGGGGCTGAATGTCAATCAGGTCGCTGTGGCTGCCATTGTCACAACCGATCAATTGGTTTCCGCCAAGGAAATCGATGTTAAACGTGAGCAGGTTCGGGATTGGCTGGCACGTGATGAAGTACGAAATTTGCTGATGCAACGTGGTGTGGATGCTGAGCAAGCCAAGGCGCGGGTAAGCAGCATGACCGATCAAGAGGTCGTCATGGTTTCCAATAAAATTGATGAATTACCCGCCGGCGGCGATGTAGTTGGACTGCTATTGGTCATTTTCCTGGTGCTGGTCATTACCGATATTCTGGGTATCACTGATGTTTTTACCTTCATTAAGAAGCGCTAGTTTCTTCTAGTGTTTTTCCCGGTACGAATAACCGGCCACCTGCGGGTGGCCGGTTTGCTTTTATTGCTGCTGCTCAGTGGTTGTGCCAGCACACCTTTTACAGAGCAATTGCTGCAACACCCCCCGGTAGAATTGGTTCGTCCGGTTGAATTAACCGGCGTCGTGTTCTTCCCGCAGGAAATTCACCAGTGTGGTCCCGCAGCCTTAGCGACGGTGTTACATGCAAGTGATCCTTCAATCACCCCGGACCTGATAAGTGGTGAGATATACGTTCCTGCCCTCGAAGGCAGTCTGCAACCGGAAATACTCGCGGCTACGCGTCGTCACGGCCTGATTCCCTATGAGATTACCCCGGATATGAATAATCTGTTGCAGCAGATTCATGCCGGCCATCCGGTTCTGGTCCTGCAAAACCTTGGTTTAAGTTGGTTGCCACAATGGCATTACGCCGTCGTGGTTGGGTTTGATCTGTCGCAGCAACAATTGATATTGCGTTCTGGAACAGAACAACGCCACGAAGTGAGCATGACCACCTTTGAACGTACCTGGCAGCGTGCACACCATTGGGGAATAGTTGTGATTAAACCCGGTAATTTGCCGGCACAACCCGAAGAGTGGCGTTATGTCCAAGCGGTTGTTGGCCTGGAAAAATTGCAACGTTGGCAGGAATTACAGCAGGCCTATATGGCCGGGCTGCGCGTTTGGCCGAAAAGCCTGGAATTGCGTATGGGGCTGGGCAATCTACACTATACGCAAGGCGAAATGTCACTAGCCGAACATCAATATCGGACAGTATTAGCCGATAACCCTGGCTATGCGCCGGCTTGTAATAATCTGGCGGATGTTCTGGCCGGGCGTGGTGTGCTGACTGAGGCATTGGGGTATGCGCAGCAGGCCGTGCAGTTGGGCGGAGTGCATGCAACGACCTACCAGTCTACGCTCAAGGCGATTCAGGAAAAAATACAAACAACAGATATTAGAAAACCAATAAAACATACCCAATGAATACTGCAATTAATAAATTAGTTGATGAGTTGCATACTGCCAAGCAGCGAAATTCCCTGGAGTTACCCTCTTTGCCGGATGTTGTTGTGGCTATTCGTGAAGCGGTTCAGGATGAACACAAGGGTGTACCGCATATTGCACGTTTACTGCAAATGGATCCGGTGATGGCGGCACGCGTAATGAAGATTGCCAATTCACCTTTATATAACACTGGTACAACGCTAACTGACGTCAAGCTCGCGATTACGCGCTTAGGCTTGATCACGACGCGTAACCTGATTACCGCATTGGCGATGCATAACCTGTTTACCGTTAAATCCTTTGCCATGCGCGAACGAATTCGCCAATTATGGCAACACAGTTGTTACGTGGCAGCGATCGCGCAGGTTTTGGCGCGTACGCAACGAGGCCTTTCCGCAGACAAGGCCTTGTTAGCGGGATTGCTCCACGATATTGGCATATTGCCAATCCTGGTCTTCGCGGATCGGTTTCCGGATCTCTATCAGCAACAACATCTTCTGGATGGCGCGATCATGGAATTACGAGCCGAATTGGGCCAGCGCATCCTGGAGAATTGGCAGATGGATAAGGAAATTATTGATGTACCCTTGCTGGTAGAAGATACTCAACATGATCATTCTGGTCAGGCTGATTATGCTGACTTGATCATCGTTGCGCATATCCATAGTCAGTTTGGCAAGCCTGGGCAGCCTAAGCCGTTGGATTTTAATCGTGTCCCGGCATTTGGCAAGCTTGCAATAAGTAAATTTGGCCCTGATGCGAGCGTGGAACTGCTTTCTCAGGCCAATTCGGAAATCGCAGCGACAACGCGGTTGTTAGATGCAGAATGATAAGCTGCTGCGGTATCATATCGATACAAACCTTGAGGGCCGGACCATGCCATTGATGCGAATCTTGATGCTATTGAGCCTGTTGCTACCATTTTCACTGGTCCATGCTGACGCAGTAAATGTAGAACTCAGTAGCAAAAGTGCACGACTGATGTACGCCAGCGAGCTCTATGGAAGCCAGTATGGACCAATTGATATGGAGTTCAGCGGTTACTTTGATGAAAATGACAATTCCATGCTTACGGTTGGCTTGTTGGTGCGCAATGATGCATTGGACAGCCCGTTAGTCGTGTCGATAGGCACACGTCTTTATTATGCAGATACCGGCAGCAAAGCGGGTCAAACCAAGGCCAGTGTCGGTGCATTAACCATTGGCGGCGAACTGTTGTATTTCCCAAATGACTTCAGAGGATTTGGATTTGGTGCATACCTGTTTATTGCGCCACGCATTGTGACCTTTATGGATGCTGATGGTTTCATGGAATACGGGTTACGCGGGGAATATGAGATTACCAAGCAATCGAGTATTTATCTTGGTTACAGTAAAACCAAGATAAACTTGAAAAATAATCTAACTACCGAAATTGACCAGGGCTTTTTCGTGGGCATCGGCATGCGCTTTTGAGTTGAATACATGAGTGTTGTCCGGGGCCTATGTTTTGATCTCTTCAATACCCTGGTCAATGTCGCAGATGTGCCTGCCCGGCATGGGCGTTTTACCGCAGATATTCTTGGAGTCGGGCGTGATGCCTGGAATCAGGCATGTTTCAGCCAGTTGCACGAGATCTGCCGACCGGCAACACATACCGAAACGATACGTTGCCTTGCGCATAGCATCGATCCCACCATACCTGAGCAGCGCATTCTGGCTGCGACACAGGAGCGTCAGCAGCGATTTGATTTTGCCTTGAGTCAAGTTGAAGAGGCTGTGCTGGGTGTTCTCCTGCAATTACGTGAACGTGGCGTGCGACTTGCGCTAGTTTCCAATGCGTCAAGTGCCGAGATTCATGCCTGGCATCGTTCGCCGCTATCGTCCTGTTTTGATACCGTGGTATTCAGTTGCGACTGTGGTGCGCGAAAACCGCATGCATCGATTTACCAGCAGGCATTACTGCGGCTGGGTTTAGCTGCCCAGGAATGTCTGTTTATTGGGGATGGTGGCAGTGACGAACATCGTGGCGCACATCATGTCGGGTTGCGGCCGGTGTTGCTGACGCGGCATTTACAGGAACCGGATATCGATCATATACGCCAGGCACAAGGTGAGTATCTTTATGCAGAACTCGCCCGGCTGGACGACATTTGGGAATTCCTTGGGGAAGAGTCTTAAACCATGAAGGTGGTGGCGTATGCCACCACCTTGCAATGGTGAACTTACTTGGCCATTTCCTTCAACGCTTTCAGGGCAACACCCTTAACAACGTTACGGGCCGGTTTGGCTTTGAAGGTGGTTGGTTCGCCGGTAAACGGATTGATACCTTTGCGAGCCTTGGTTGCTGGTTTGTTGATGACTTTGATCTTCAGCAGCCCCGGCAAGGTAAAGATACCG
Organism: Gammaproteobacteria bacterium; assembly: GCA_024641475.1. GTDB lineage: Bacteria > Pseudomonadota > Gammaproteobacteria > UBA6429 > Thiohalophilaceae > JACQBC01. Next base: position 67,388 of record JAHECZ010000002.1, on the reverse strand, counting down.
GCGCCACCACGCTTAACGTGGCCGTTAATCAGCGTTGTCAGCGTATCATAGACAGCAACCACATCCTTACGTTTCAAACCGGTGCTCTCAGCAATCGTGCCGAACAACATGGATTTGGACATAGGAGTGCTGATGTTTTTTACGGTTTGCTTCTTGGTGGTTACCTTCTTTGCTTTTTTCTTGCTTGCCATGGGTGCTCCCGCAGTTAGTTAGAAGTATATAAATTCCTGTTACAATAGCAGAATTATGGCATCTGTGAAGTGTTTAGGTAAATATTTTTTCTGGCGATGCATAAAAAACCCTTAAATACAGGCTCAGGCGCTCGATCACGTAAAATTTAAAGACATATAACACAGCAGAAGGCAAGCAAATATTGCGGACGTATAGGGGAAAAAGGCAAATTTCATGATACGGCAGATATCGCTCACAGTACGTTGTCAGGGACTGCATCTGATTACCGATGAAATTGCGCGGCTTGTGGCGCAAGCCGATGTAGTGGAAGGATTGTGCACCCTATTCATAAAACACACATCGGCGAGTCTGCTGATTCAGGAAAATGCCGATCCCTCTGCCCGTTACGATCTGGAACAATGGTTAAATCGGTTGGTTCCGGAGCGGGACGCGGCCTATACGCATACGCTCGAAGGCGATGATGATATGCCGGCGCATATCAAAGCGGCGTTAACGGCTACTTCGCTGTCGATTCCGATACTCCAGGGTCGGTTGGCGTTGGGAACCTGGCAAGGTATTTACTTGTGGGAACACCGCCATGCCACTACCCGGCGCGAATTAGTGATCCATGTCGGCACCTGAGGATAAATCTGTCGAGGGATTACCCGTGGTGATCTGCCCGTGTCATGCGCTTGCCGATCCCGGCGCACGCGGATTCGAGGTTTCGCTCAATGGTGAGCAAGTTGAAGGTATCCTCGTGCATTGGCATGGCCACTGGTATGCCTATCAGAATGCCTGTCCGCACACTGGCGTGAATCTCAACTGGTCTCCGGCGCAATTTTTTGATTTGGAACAACGTTATCTGCAGTGCAGTTTGCATGGTGCTTTGTTTGAACCAGCCAGTGGCTACTGCGTCTATGGCCCGTGCGTTGATGAATGCCTCACACCTCTCAAGATCAGCGTCCTGAATGACGCTGTTTGTCTCTGGAACAGTCGCTGATCGTGACCATAAGCACTGCATCTGCCCAGTATCGTGCTAAAGTTGTAAGGGCTGTCGATTCAGGAACCGCCATGCAGCATAAGGGTACTTCGCTATGAAACAGTTTATTTTGCTGGGTTTGTTATTCGTGATACTACCGGTGGCACATGCCGAAAGCGTCTATGTCACCGATAATTTACGCATAGGCGTCAGGCCCGAACCGGATAATAATGCACCACCAATTGGTGTCATCGTTAGTGGTATGAAGTTGGAGGTTTTAAAGCGTAGCGACGACTATGTCAAAATTCGCAGCGCTGAAGGTATGGAAGGCTGGGTTAAGGAAATCCACATTACCCGCGATGTGCCAGTGCGGGCGCAGCTGGATAAAGTAACTTTGCAGCTGCAACAGGCAACAAAAGATATCGATGAAAAAACCGCCTTGCTAAAAACCACGCAGGATAGTAATACCCAACTGGCAGACACAGTAACTACCTTGCGTCAGTCCAACCAACACCTCAGTTCCCAGTTAGAGTCATTAGGTGCCGTGCAAGGTCGCAGTTTACTGTGGCTGTGGATAGCGATAGGAATTCTGTTGACGGCAGGTGCGAGTTTCTATGCAGGCGTCCTCTGGCACCGCAATTATGTCACAGACCGCCTTGGGGGTCTGCGTTTCTGAAGCGACTGCGTGGAGTTATCCCGCAACCGCGTGAGCCATGGCGCGCAAGGCGGAACCGCCTTGCAATACCTTGTCTACGATGAGATAAACTTCTTCTTCCTGCAACCCCAGTCGTTCGAATAATGCGTCAGGAATTTCATCGGTTTCCGCATCAGATATGCCGTGGGTCTTAAGCAGACGTTCGGTGAGATTCAGTAACAAGGCATATTCAACATGTTCGCCCTGATATTCCAGATCATGGTGGTGGGCTACTGCACAGAGTATTTCGGCAGGCATGTTCCAGGCTTGAAACAGCCAACAGCCTAATTCATTGTGCGACATTCCCAACATCCGGGTTTCCATTTCTACAATCGATTGATTTGGATTTGCCTGGAGCATTTTATTCAGCCAGGTATATTCATTGCGGAAAAACAGGTGCAAAACCAGAAAGCCTGAATCATGTAATAAGCCGGCGAGATAAGCCAACCCCGGTTTGGGCCGTTGTGCCTTGGGTATGGCTTGCGCCAGTTGCTGGGCTAATGCAGCGCTAAAGGTCGCGTGTTGCCAGAAGCTGTCATTACCGAGCGGTCCATTCATGGGTAACTTGAAGGCTTTGCCTAAAGCATAACCGAGAGTTATATGTAAAACAGTTTCGTAGCCGAGGATGCGGAAAATAGCGTCCTTGATTGATTCTGCCGGCGAGTGGTGATTGAACATTGCCGAATTTGCATAGCGCATTATCTGAGCTGCGAGTGACGGATCTTTTTCGATGATCTCGGTAAGATCATCAACCGTCCCGGACGGGTTATTCCGTAAAGCCAGTATCTTGGCGGGCATTTCCGGCATGGCGGGTAAACGCGTTAATTTGGCTATGCGTGAACGTAAATCCACTTTCGGTAAATTCTGATCAGTATTTACAGCATTACGTGGATTGGGCGCTGAAATACGTGTGCCAAGCAGTACGTTATCGGCCAGCATGCCAAGTTGTTCTGCCTGTAGCTTTAGCAAACTGCAGGCCTTGGGAGCTTCAAAGTATACGTAATCCTGATTCGTTAACTCTTCATCGACAATAATTCGTAAGCCAACTTTATTGTTATGACTGTTTTGGTCTTTGAGCTGTTGGTAAAAATTATTGACGGTTTGATTGGTGTCGATAAAGCGCAAATCTGCACTGATAATACTTTTCAATTTCTGCATATTTAGCTGATTCGTCATTGGGTAGAGTGCCATTACCATCTGATCGGCACTTTGTAACATTGTTACACGCGCGACTTGTTCCAGTGGTACGGTTTGTTCCAACCAATCTTCACGTAGCGCTACCGCATCGGGGGCCTGTTTGGTTTCAAATGGCAGATGACGTTTATCAATAAGTGTAAGAATGATTTCTGAGAAAGGCACAGCTAATTCCCTGTTTTTGTTAATGTTTATAATTCAACACACACAGGCCTATAGCGGCTGAACCACAGCAAGACTTTAAAAACAAAGGGGAATGAAATGTTACACATTGTGTACACTGAACCGGTGAGAAAATTTCATCCATGAATGTCCACATGGGTTTTTTATCGGCAATATTACGCCATACTTGAAACAGCATGGGTTCGCACTGACTTGCGATCAGGTTCACATTCACAAGCGCAAAAGTGCGGTGACGCATGCTACACTTCTTGGCTCCAATTTAAGTAAGGCATTATTTCAGAATGGATGACAAAACTCGCATCGCCATTGAGCGACTCAAAACATTGGAACCGATTGCACATTTATCCACCGAACGCTGGGATGAATTAGCTGGTCTGGCAATTGTTGAAAAAATGTCTGCAGGCATGAGTGTATTTCGCGAAGGCGATGTTGATAATCAGACCATTTATCTGCTGGATGGTGATGTACAACTCACCTCCGCTGACGGTAAAACCGACAAAGTCTTAACCAGCAAGGACAAAACCGCCAAATTTCCGATTGATGAAAGCCAGCCGCGCCAGGCCTCGTGTGTCACGCTCAGTCGCAGTGAGATCGTCCGCATCGATAATAGTGTATTGGATTATATGATGATGTGGGATCAGATGGCAGTTTCCGAGCAGCTGCAGCCAACACCGGCAGAAGAACCCGCTAATGTCGATTCTGCAGTAGAGCCAACTACTACCGCCGCAGATCCCAATAGTTTCGAACCGGATGAAGAGCGCAATTGGGTAAGGCGCATGCGGCACATCATGGCGTTTAAAAACATGCCACCTGCTAACATCAAGGCATTACTGGAGCGGATGGAGACGTTACTGGTCGAGAAAGATCAACCGATCGTCAAACAGGGCGATCCCGGTGATTTTTTCTATGTGATCACGGAAGGGACTGCGCAGGTAACTCGCACGATTGAACTGGCGGAGTTACAGCCGGGTTCCAGTTTTGGTGAAGAAGCCCTGGTCAGCGGTGGTTCCCGCAACGCCAATGTGACCATGACCAGTGACGGTATGGTGATGCGTCTGGCCAAAACGGATTTTGATGAGTTACTCAAAGAGCCGTTGCTCAACCGTGTCTCTGCCGATGAAGCGCGTGCACGTGTCAACAAAGGTTCCGTCTGGCTGGATGTACGCCACGCCAAGGAATATCATCACAGTCATATGCCCAAAGCACTCAGCATACCATTGCATGAATTGCGTATGCGCATGGCTGAACTGGATCAAGACAAAGAATACATTTGTTATTGCGGTACGGGGCGTCGCAGTTCAGCAGCGGCATTTTTATTGGTGCAGAATGGTTTTAAGGCCAGCGTACTCACCGGCGGTGTGCAGGTGATTGCACACGATCTGGTACGTTGAGTCACAACTCAATATTATGAATTGCGTAGTTCAATAGAGGTGCTATTCCAGAATCGCTCCATTGCGATATAGGTATACGAGGCCGACCAACCAATTAATAGCAGGCCATTCAATGCCTCCATTCCCGCAACAAGGCGTAGCGATCCATTCGGAATGATGTCGCCAAAGCCCAGCGACGTATAGGTTTCTGTTGAGAAGTACATACAATTCATTAACGATATTCCTCCCTTGCCACTCAGCGTTCCTAATGCAAAAAAATGTGCAAAAGAAAAAAACGTTAACCCATACAAAACTATTTCAATAGCGTGTGCCATGAATGCGCCAAAGATAACGACAATTAGTTTGGTTCTGCGTGGAATTAGCAAGGCCGGTAATTTCAAGGTCAAATATTGTAACACTTCAAAATGCACGAGAGTTGTTAATGTCAGCAACGCCAAACAGACTAATATGATAAAAAACATGGATTTCCTTTGGCTTGAATAGGCTGAAAAATTTACGTTTGCGTGACCACTGAAGTCGGCGCAATTTCAATACCAGCTAAAGCATAGTCTCATGCAGGACTTAGATAAAACTTAAATAATTAAACTGGTGAATTTGGAGCAGAGAAATGGGAATTGCCAGTGGTTGTTCGTTGGCCTTCCAGTAATTCACGCAATGCAGGTAGTTGCGCAAGCGCTGCTTCACGACCAGCTGTGATAGCGGACGTTGCCTCATAAAACTCCAGCATGCCAATATGACTGACATTCGGTGTAATAATCAGATCGGGTGGGGAAAGTTTGGCGCGCAAATCGATGATGTGCTGTTGACGGATATCAGTGGCGCGATCGATCACCCGTCGTAGTGACCAGGGCGATTTAGGTTGTTTGTCGTGATTGTTGATCTGTCCTTCCAGCCAATTGCGCAACATGGGCGCGCGCTGCATCCAGGGATGTTTGAGCAATTGCCGCATGCGTTCCGGCCGTTGTGTGTGTTCAGTCTGTTGATGCGGGTGCTGTGAGGCATTATCTACTGTGACGGCCACGACGGGTCCGCCAAAACGGTCGCGTGCCACATCAAATGGCAGTGGATTTACAACACTACCATCGATTAAGCGACGGTGGCCTACGATATGCGGTGCCATAACCCCGGGGATAGAGATACTGGCGCGCACAGCATCGGCGAGTCGTCCGGTATCGATGATGATTTGCGCACCGGTTTCCAGATCAGTGGCAATCGCAATATAGGGCAAGGTCAAATTCTCGATCTGATACGCGCCCAGATGTCGTTCCAAAAAAGCGATGATGTATTTACCCGAGACTAAGCCGCCGCCAGGCCAGTCCGGCATAAATAATTGCAAGGTTTCCATCCAGTCGAACTCGGTGGCAATACGGGTGAGTTCGATCAGTGACATGCCACTGGCAACAAAGGCACCAATTTCAGCGCCGATGCTGGTCCCGGCGATTGCACGTACCGGGATGGCATTTTCAGCCAATACCTGCAGCACGCCAATATGCGCCAAACCACGTGCGCCGCCGCCGCCTAGCACCAGAACTATGCCGTGAACTTTCCCGGTTGCGTTGGGTTGTTTCCTTGGCAGGAACTCTTTGAGTGCAGTAAACAGGGTGCCAGGGGTATTTTTGTCGTATTGAGGCGCCGTCATACAGGGTCATCATTTTTGAGTGATGGAATGATGGTACACCGGCATTGCCTATAATTGTTATAGGCACGATAGAAAATCGTGGATGCTGTGCAGGCATTTTACTTATGTGATCAAGACTACCGAATTGGCGTACTTAACTACCCGGCTTGAATTCGAATTGCCGGGCCAATGAGAATTATTAGCAGTCTTGAAAAAAGACGGTGCTTTAGATTCTCAGCTTGGTGTGGTCAAAACATGCGGTGAATATTGCGGACAAGGTGCTCGAAATAGCAGGGAACAGAGCCATGCCTGTTCCCTGCGATAGCAGCGGCTTAGCCGGCAGCGCGTTCGGAGCGTTTGCGGTCGTTTTCCTTGAGGAAACGTTTGCGCAGACGCAAATGGTGCGGGGTAACTTCAACCAGTTCGTCGTCGTTGATGAATTCCAGCGCCTGTTCCAGCGTTAAACGAATCGGTGGTACTAAAATCGTATTTTCGTCCGTACCCGAAGCACGCATATTAGTAAGCTGCTTGGACTTCATCGGGTTTACGACCAGATCGTTGTCGCGAGAATGGATACCGATGATCATGCCTTCGTACAATTCTTCGCCCGCACCAATGAACATGCGACCGCGTTCTTGCAGGTTGAACAGACCATACGCCACCGAAGTACCCATGCCGTTGGAAATCAATACACCGTTATTACGATTGGCCACCTCACCTTTTTTGATCGGACCATAATGATCGAAGGTGGCGTATAACAAACCGGTACCGGCAGTTGACGTCATGAATTCAGTACGAAAACCGATCAAGCCGCGCGAAGGGATCATGTAATCCAGACGTACCCGGCCTTTGCCATCGGGTTCCATATTCAACAGATCGCCCTTACGCAGACCGAGCTTCTCCATCACGGTACCTTGATGCTGGGATTCCACATCGAGGGTGACGGTTTCATACGGTTCGTGCTGTTCGCCGTCTATTTCCTTGATAATCACTTGTGGCCGTGACACACCTAATTCGAAACCTTCGCGGCGCATGTTTTCGATCAATACGCTCAAATGCAATTCACCACGGCCGCTGACACGGAATTTATCCGGGCTGGCGGTATCTTCAACGCGTAATGCGACGTTATGAATCAATTCACGTTGCAGACGATCACGAATCTGTCGGCTGGTAATGAACTTGCCATCTTTGCCGGCGAACGGTGAGTTGTTGACTTCAAATGACATGGTGACGGTCGGTTCATCGACGGTCAGTGGTGGCAGCGCTTCAATCTTGGTCGGATCGCAAATGGTTTCGGAAATCTTCGGTCCTTCAATACCACTGATAGCGACAATGGCGCCGGCACTGGCTTCTTCGACTTCGTAGCGATCCAGGCCATGGAAACCTAATAATTGCAAGACGCGGCCGGTGCGAACCTTGCCGTCATTATTGATGATGCTGACGCTCTTGCCGGGCTTGATGCGGCCGCGTTTGATACGTCCAATGGAGATTGCTCCCACATAGCTGGAGTAATCGAGGCTGGTCACTTGCATTTGGAACGGACCATCGGGATCAACATCCGGCGCAGCGACGCGATCGATAATGGTTTGGAACAAGGGATCCATGTTGCCTTCGCGAATGTCGTGGGTCAGACCGGCGTAGCCGTTCAACGCTGAGGCATAAATAACCGGGAAATCGAGTTGTTCTTCGGTGGCACCGAGTTTGTCGAATAAATCAAAGGTTTGGTCCACAACCCAATCAGGACGGGAACCGGGACGGTCGATCTTGTTGATCACCACGATCGGCTTCAAGCCTTGCGCAAAGGCCTTCCGGGTCACAAAGCGGGTTTGCGGCATGGGGCCGTCAACCGCATCCACCAGCAATAAAACGGAGTCCACCATCGACAGCACGCGCTCGACTTCGCCACCAAAGTCGGCATGGCCGGGGGTGTCGACAATATTGATTCGATAGTCGTGCCAGAGCAGGGAGGTATTCTTGGCCAGAATGGTAATGCCGCGTTCTTTTTCCAGGTCGTTGGAATCCATTACCCGCGTGCCGATGGTCTGGTGGGCAGCGAACGTGCCGGATTGTTTAAGCAATTGATCCACAAGGGTAGTTTTACCGTGGTCAACGTGCGCGATGATAGCGATATTACGTAGCTTCTGAATCATGATACTGCCTGTCTTGGGGAAAGCGTAAAAAAGGTCGCGAATTATACAAGTGGAACGTAGCCAGTAGCTAGGGGCGCAGCACCCGTATATCAAGAAACTTTGGGTTTATTTGCGTTAAATACGTCGGAAAACGTCCTGTTTGTCACAATTGGCGGTTTTTAGCGCCTGACGGGGCGATCAGCTGAAAAGAAATTTAATGCCATTTATCCAGGTGGCCAATGCATCTGGCGACCTGCCAGCAGGTGCAAATGCACATGGAAAACGGTTTGGCCCGCACCGCGGTTACAGTTCATCACAGTACGATAGCCGTCTTCGGCCACCCCCAACTGTTTGGCAATACGCGCGGCAGCCAACACCAGTTTGCCAATTAATGCCGCTTGTTCAGGCTGAAAATCGTTGGTGGTCGCCACATGCTGGCGTGGGATACACAGGATGTGATGTGGTGCCTGGGGATTCAGATCGCGAAACGCCACGACAGCGTCGTCCTGATACACAAATTCAGTTTTGATTTCACCATTGGCGATTTTACAAAAGATACAGTCAGTCATATGAATTACTCCTTAACGAAAAGTCACTCGTTACTTTTGATCACATAAACAGCGTCAACACACCGGTGTAACCATACAATCGATTTCCGGAGATTTCACCATTGGCATAGAAACCAATCAGCGGTATGTCGCCGATGCGATCCGCGATTAATTCCAGTTCGCGTGAGCGCTTGCCAAACATGTGCTCGCCGCGGCCCAGACAGGAAAAATATAAACCACCCTTGATTTTCAAACCGGCGCGGGCGTGGACGCGATCCACCATGCGACGCAGGTCCTCTTCGGCAGAATTACGATCGCGCTTGCAGAACATGATGGCAGTGTCGGCTTGCAAGTATTCACCAATGGCGATGGCACCGCTATTGGGATCGACACCAATGAGATTGCGTACGAGGTAATCACCGGTATCGGCTTCTTTCACAGGGAAACCGGCAAAAATATAACCGCCAATGCGCGACAAATCCCGTGCCAGTACTTCGCCGACATCTTCCTTAAGCACATCAAGTGCCGGGCGATGATCGATGCTAATAGCTATATTGCCGTCGCATTCAGTGAGTTGATGCACCTTTCCCAACGGCGACACACCTTGTGTCAAGCCGGTGACCAGATGGACTTGATCATCGAAGATGACTCCCGATAACGAGCCTTCCGTAATCGTATCAGCGATTTGATACTGGTAAGTGTTTGATGAAGTCAAGCCACCCACCAGATAACCATTACCAATCCGATCGGGCAATTCAGCGATCAATGTTGGTAACTGCCCATTACGCGGATCGCCATGCACGACGGCGACATGCACGCCAGCATCGTTAACAATTCCAGGAATATCATCGATGGAATGAAACAAGCGGTAATGTGCGGCAGGAATATCGGTTAGCAGCAGGGCGATGGCCGGTTGTTGTAAATATTCGGTACGCGTGCAACAAATGCCCATGCCAACACTGCCAACCCAATGTGCAAGTGGCGTGCGCTGTTGCAGGTTATGCAGGATGAAATTCAGTTGATCCGCATAGGCATCACTGACGTAAAGAAACCCTAATGTTGCATCGACGGGGATATTGCCTAATTGTGTCAGGCATTCTTCCACGGCGATACTGGCATTGGTGTGGGAACTGTGGGCAAGCAGGAAACGATCCATACTGTAGTTGTATCACGAACCACAGGTAAAAAAAAAGCCGGGCGAGCCCGGCTTAGCTATTTGCAGCAGGGACAGACTTAAGTCTGTCCCTGTGCACATGTTATTTACCTGACTTGGTTTTCTTTTCGATCAATCCGCGGATAATCGGATTTAAGACCATTTCCATGGCAAAACCCATTTTGCCACCCGGTACCACAATGGTATTTGGACGTGACATAAATGAATCCTTAATCATGCTGAGCAGATAAGGGAAGTCGACATGTTTGTGATTGCGGAAACGAATCACGATAAAACTTTCATCCGGCGTCGGAATATCCCGTGCAATAAACGGATTGGAAGTATCGACGGTTGGTACGCGCTGAAAGTTGATGTCGGTACGCGAGAATTGCGGCGTAATGAAATGCACGTAGTCATCCATACGACGCAGAATCGTATCAACGATCGCTTCAGCGGAGTAACCGCGTTGGGCGTTATCGCGATGAATCTTCTGGATCCATTCAAGATTGACGATCGGTACCACACCAACCAGCAAGTCGACGAATTTGGCGACATCGGTTTCACCATCTTTGACACCACCGTGCAGACCTTCATAGAACAGCAGGTCGGTGGTTTCTTTAATGTCTTCCCATGGCGTGAACTGGCCGGGTTTGAGCTGGGTGCTCAAGCGGGCATTATGTTCAGCAGCCTCTTCGTCACTGTGCAAGTAGTAACGGCGTTTGCAACTACCGGTATCGCCGTATTGCTTGAAGGTTTCAGCCAGCGTATCGAAATGATTCGACTCCGGACCAAAGTGACTGATCTGTTTGTCTTTGGCGGCATAGTCGGCAATCGCCTG
>JAHECZ010000002.1:0-56390 GCA_024641475.1 Gammaproteobacteria bacterium | reverse complement strand
TCGACGGATAGTGCGGCATGTGCCGGACTGGTGGAGGGTAAACGACGATAGGATTTTGAAGACAATGGCAGCGTTGGTGAAACCAGTTTGTTGTAGTAGCGCTCGGCTGTCGCACCATTGAAACAGACCAGCTTTATATATGTGTGGTCGCGATAAAAAGTGGCATAGTCATTGGTTTGAATTGAATCTGTATCAATTGACGTATCCAGGCTGCCCGGACGCACACAGGACTGCAACACATCCCACAGTGCGATACCTGCATGCATGAGTGCTTGCTGTCGTATGTCATAGGTATCCTCGGCATTGAAGCCAAGAATCTGTGCCATGATTTTCCAAAACGCATTGCGAGGATGAGCATAATATTGGTTGGCGCATAGCGATGCTGCACTGGGCATGCTGCCGAGGATCAAGATTTGCGCGTTAGTATCTGCGATCGGGGCGAAACCGCTAATTCGACTCATTGGAATGTTATTGCGACTTTTGTATTAATAAACAGGCTATTCCAGCGACTGAACAAAGTAGCAATAGCATGCAGGATATATTCATGTGGTTTTACCTGATGAGATTTGTAGAGTATCTGTCTTTCAAATTAGTGTGAATGATAAGTATTAATCGCTGCACTGAATCTGTGCAAGCGAAAATATGTAACGCAGCGCATCGCGATCATCACGATTCTGACATTTTTACCAGGCACTTTGTTACGATAGGGTATGTAATCTATTCAAAATAATATACGCAGGAATGTAACCATGGCGATCTCTCCACTGGCGGGTAAACCCGCTCCGCAAACACTACTGGTCGATCTGGCCAGGCTCGAAACAGACTATTATCAGCGCCAGCCCGATATGGCCGATCCGAATCAATTGGTCAGTTTTGGTACCAGCGGTCATCGTGGCTCGTCGTTGCTTGGTTCGTTCAATGAAGCACATATTCTGGCGACAACCCAGGCGATTTGTGAGTTTCGCATGTCGCAGCGTATCGACGGGCCGTTATACATGGGCATGGATACGCATGCATTATCCAGTCCGGCGCAACGCACCGCCCTGGAAGTCTTCGCCGCCAATGGTGTGCATACGGTTATTCAACAACATGATGGCGTGACACCGACGCCCGTCATTTCACGCGCCATTCTGGCTTACAACAACAAGCGGACTGAACATCTTGCCGACGGTGTGGTGATCACGCCGTCGCATAACCCACCGGAAGACGGCGGGTTTAAATATAACCCAGCCAATGGCGGTCCGGCGGATACGGATATTACCCAGTGGGTGCAGGATCGCGCCAATGCGTTAATGCGCAATGGTAATCGCGAAGTGAAACGTATTACCTACACTGCTGCGCTGCAAGCTGCGACGACACATCAAGAGGATTTGATTCTGCCCTATGTGCGCGACCTCGCTAATGTTATCGACATGGCAGCAATTCGTGATGCCGGACTGCAACTGGGTGTCGATCCGCTCGGTGGATCCGCGGCGCCGTATTGGGAACCTGTTAATGAGGTGTATGGTCTGGATATCACTGTCGTTAATCCCGTGCTCGATCCCACCTTTGCATTTATGTGCGTCGATCACGATGGCAAGATTCGTATGGATTGTTCCAGTCCGTATGCAATGGCAGGCTTGGTGAAACTCAAAGATCAGTATCGCGTCGCCTTTGCCAATGATCCGGATTCGGATCGACATGGCATCGTGACGCCGTCGGTCGGTTTGATGAATCCCAATCACTACCTGGCGGTGGCGATTCAGTATTTACTGAGCCATCGTCCACACTGGTCAGCGCAGGCAGCGGTGGGTAAAACCCTGGTGAGCAGCAGTATGATCGATCGCGTTGTCGCGAAACTGGGTCGCAAGTTGATCGAAGTGCCGGTGGGGTTCAAGTGGTTTGTACCTGGATTGTTTGACGGCTCCTGTTGTTTTGGCGGCGAGGAAAGCGCCGGTGCGAGTTTCTTGCGACGCGACGGTCGTGTCTGGACCACGGATAAAGATGGCCTCATCATGAATTTACTCGCCGCCGAGATCACCGCGACCACAGGTAAAGATCCGGGCGAACATTATCGCGATCTGACCAGGCAATTCGGCGCACCGCACTATACGCGTATCGACGCCGCTGCTACACCGGAACAAAAAGCCAAACTCAAAAAATTATCACCAACCTCGGTTACGGCAGCAACATTGGCGGGCGATGCGATCACCGCCAAACTCACCAACGCACCGGGCAACAATGCTGCGATTGGCGGACTCAAAGTGGTGACCACCAATGGCTGGTTTGCCGCGCGACCATCCGGCACCGAGAACATTTACAAGATCTATGCGGAAAGTTTCCAGGATCAAAAACACTTGCAGGAAATTGTCACCGAGGCACAGCTGATTGTAAATGACTCCTTGACTGGGTGAGGTATGTGAAAAGGTTGGTATATCAGGTGGATTTTATATTGCCAATTATTTTTTGAAAAATGTCCATCAGCAGATAGTTTACATCGGTTGCGGCAAGTTTTGCACAAAAATAATTATACATTGGGAAGGTTTCAGGTGTTGTGGCAAGCATATGCCAGATTTTATCAACACTTCGCTGGGTTAAATCAAGTGAAGCATAGATCGCTGGATCCTTGCTTGCCAGAACGGCAAGGGCGTGACACAGCTTTTCATTTAATTGATTTAGTTCAAGATCAATTTGTTCGATTTTTGAATAAATTTCTCTGGAGATTTTTTCCAGCGATTGGGCAGCGACAGCCTTCTGGATTTTGCGTATGCTTCGCCCGGGTTGAATATTGTGTGGTAAGAAGCCATCCAATACAGAATTCAAGGTAGCTTTTTCTGATTGCAGTAAAGTTATGATGGGTGATCGCAAACCAGATAAATCTTTTTCAGCCTGTTCCAGCCAATTGAAATACGTTTCAACAAATCGACTGTTGTCAGTACGATATATTTTGCTGACTTCAGCTAGTTTCAACGCCTGAGCGAGAAGTTTTTCGCGAAGTATACTTTGCATAGGGGCTGTACCAGAATCATTCTGGGGTTAATGTATGCGTTGTACCACCTTCCTCGGTCTTTTGGGTTGTCCATTCAAGTCCTTCTTCTTTCAATGTAATTTTCAACCGCACAACACTTGTCGGCGTAGCACGCTCTTTGACATCAGCTGACTTGATATTGGCGGTAATAATCGAGGATACGGGTGGCTTGGCCAAACCAACTGAAGCAGCCTTGGCACTTATTTCTCTGGCAACAAGGTCTTTTTGTGCGGCGGAAAGTGACATATTTGATTTTGTGACTGCCTGATTAAATGCAGCTTGTACACTGCGAGATATAGATTCTTTCATAACCGGGGATTTAGAGTCTTTTACCATATTGAGCAATTTTGAAAATTCATTCGTGAAACTCTTCTGAAATCCAGCGGGAACTTCAATTTTGTTTTTTTCGAGTGTTTCGAGTAAATGCGATGTCGTTGTATCTGATATCTTTTTTGGATTTTCCATTGAACCTGTATCACCCTCAACATGATCTTCGATCAAAAATGGCATGTCGATCGTTAGCTCCGGAATACGAATACGTGGCACAGAAAGACCTTCCAGCAAGGGGTTTTCCTTGTAATATTCCGCCAGGGCGGCTGTTTGTTCATCAGCTACACGACGCGCACGAATCAATCCGGCCATCAGTGAACCTAAAAGATCACCTATGTCTGCCATACAAATATCCTCAGATGGAGTTACGGCATGCAGATGAAGGTATGGTTGACCTAATCATCTGCATGCTTATTATAATATTACGCAGCCTTTGGTACTTCTTTAATGCTGTTTTCGAGGACTCCCAGCAGTTTTTCCATACCAGCCGGCAGTTCATCCTGTACTGCACGCACATGAATAATCAGACTGTAGGTGCGCTCAGTTTTGTCGCTAGCTGACGTAGACTTCTTGTTGCTGTAACTACATTTCAATTCGGCAGAAACAGGGCCCCAGCCGCCTTTTACTGCAAGTGAAGCACTAAGATCAGTTGCAGAGGTGGTGGTCGATTCAACAATCGAGTTAATTTTTGCATTAAAATCAATGGTGACTTCTTCGACCCGGATAAAGGGAATCGGTAACATCGTAAGAATCGGTACAGTCAATGTAAACGGAGTCGGTGTGACAGTAATAACACCGGCTGCATCTTTGCTTTCAATGGGTTTGTCGTAAGTGAAGGTAACCATCGTAGGCATGCCCGGGTTTGTCGCTGCATCCGGAGCGTTAAAGCCTACACTTTTGATGAAATCAACCGATGTTTGCGCCGATTGTGCCTGCGCCTTAATGACCGCATTCAACGGGCCGCCTATCATCGATTGAAAATCGATCGAGGATAATTCTTGACCAATAGCCATGATGAACTCCTTGTAAAATAATTAAACGAATATTGAGTTATTGAATCGTTTATTCCATGCGATATCTATTCTGACTTTTATTCCAATAATCACCTCCTGACTTATAACCAACCCGTACAGTTGGATAGTAACAATGCTGGAGCAGTAATAAAGGGATATTTATGTAAACGGCTGTTAAGCAACTCCAGAAAAACTGATTAAAACAGTTATATATTACCAACGATAATTGATCAGCAAATAAAACGCATGAACCGAGACGTTACCTGCTTGCTACCAATATAAGTGTAGTCTAGTGCAATGTTTCTGCAATGGCATGGTGAATATTCACAAGCTGAATATAAATTGTCCATGCCAGAATTGATAAACTATTGGGCTTGTAACGTTGCAATTTAGCGTTGACTTAATACATGTTTGGCGTGTGTCATACATGTCACTCAGAATGATTTAATACACAATCCAGGTGCGTTCTATCAATGTGATATTATTTTGCAGAACTTTCCCAAGATAACGATCGCCTGATTTGAGTGGCCCAACACCTTGCGGCGTCCCTGTCATCAGTAAATCTCCATCTTCTAATGTCATAAACGCTTTGATGTTCTGTAAAAGCGATATCGGGTGGTGCAACATCTGTGCACAATTACCCTGTTGGACCAAGGCGTCATTGATATGCAACTGGAACTGCAAGTCTGCCAGATCGCCGTCATAGGAAACAAACTCACTGAACACGGCAGAGCGATCGAACGCCTTGGCGCGTTCCCAGGGCAGACCTTTTGATTGTAGTTGCGTTTGTAATTCACGTTTGGTCAGATCCAGGCCCAAACCAACTGCACTGAGTTCACCGTTGCGGATCAGAAAAGTCAGTTCCGCTTCATAGTGGATTACGGCAGCAGGATTAAAACAAATATTGGTAGCAATTGCCGAATTAGGCTTGATAAAGATAACCGGTTCTTCGGCTGGCGCATTATTCAGTTCCTTGACATGGCCTGCGTAATTGCGGCCGACACAGACGATTTTGGAAGGCGCTATGGATTTTCCATCACAGAGAATTGATTGCATATTGGCAGCGACAAAAGTTATCGGAGCTGTATTCTGGATGATTCCACTGATAATTCAAGCGATATTAAATCGTATATATTGGGGAAGGATATGCAAGCCCCCGGTTTTACTATCCCTTAATATACTGTAGTCAATAATAGCCTGGACTTGTCCGGTTCCTCAATCTCTTTTGTTTTGGTTCTAAATAAGCTATTTTAAAACCCGGTACGCAATGGAATGAATCGATAAGATAATCTGCGGCTGGGCTATGCGAGTAAAATTATTATGTAGTTCCATACCGGGTCGGCGCGAATTGGATGAGGGGTTAATATGAAAAATCTGTATATTTATATCTGTCTGTTGAGTTTGTGTGCGTGCAGTCGACCGCAGGTTGTCCCGCCCGTAACGGATATTACCGGATTAAACCTGCATGGCAATGGTGTGGCGTATTTACCCGACGGATCATTCTATAACGGTGAGTTCCAGAATGGTCTGTTTAATGGTAAAGGTACATTAGTCTGGAATAACGGCGTGAATTATGTCGGTGAGTTCCGCCACGGCCGAATGCATGGCAATGGGTATTTGCAATCGCCACACGATTTTACCTATCAGGGAGATTTTGCCAACGGATTATTTGAGGGGCATGGTGAATTTATCCGTACAGGGGGTTACCAGTACAAAGGCGAATTCGTGCATGGCGATTATGAGGGACAGGGCAGGTTTGTTTCAGACGAAGGCTATGTGTATGAGGGCGAGTTCCATCATGGTAAACCCGCCGGCCAGATTAAAGTCACCTATGATAAGAATGCGAGCTATGCAGGGGGTATGCAGAATTGGCATTATGATGGTGAAGGGACATACCTTACAAAGGATGTGACCTACTCTGGTCACTTTCGCAAAGGTGTATTGGAAGGCAAAGGGATAATTGAACGCAAGTACGGCCGCTATGAGGGAGAGGTAAAAAACTGGATGGAACACGGCAGCGGTGTTTGGCATGGCACCAAGGGTGCGGAGTACACCGGTGAGTTTGTGCAAGGCCGGTTTGAAGGTGAGGGCAGCTATAAGAATGATCGTGGTGATGTCTATCTGGGTGAATTCAAGGACGGTTTGTATTCTGGAAAAGGTGAGATGCGTTACGCCAAACCCAACGGTCATAAAAAAGTGATCCAGGGTTATTGGGAATACGGTGATTATATTGGCCGGACAAAAAATTCTAAAAAACCAAAATCAGCCAAGCCTAATTATATTATCGAAGATGTTTTATTTAACCAGCCGAAATTGCTCGATGCCAGTTTGCAGAAATTGAAATTACAACAGCCCGGTAATACCGATATGTATTTTGTCGCATTCGCTCCCTACGGCAGTCAGGATGTCTTCATGAATGAGGCAAAGTTGAGTGCAACGCTGTTTGACCGGAATTACCATACTGCCGGGCGATCGTTGCTGTTAATTAATAATGCGAAGACGCTGAATCGTGTGCCAATGGCGACGCGGCATAATTTGCAGGCGGCACTCGATCATATCGCCGGGATAATGGACAAGGAAGAGGATATTCTATTTTTGTTTTTGTCCGGTCACGGTTCAAAAAAACATGAACTATCTGCAATGATGCGTGGCGTGCAATTAACGGATTTGACTGCGGAAGATCTCAAAAAGACATTTGCAGAAAACAAAATCAAATGGAAGGTCCTGGTGGTGTCGGCCTGCTACTCCGGGGGATTCATCGATGTGCTAAAAG
The DNA here is from genome assembly GCA_024641475.1 of Gammaproteobacteria bacterium. Classification (GTDB taxonomy): domain Bacteria; phylum Pseudomonadota; class Gammaproteobacteria; order UBA6429; family Thiohalophilaceae; genus JACQBC01. Next base: position 49,267 of record JAHECZ010000002.1, on the reverse strand, counting down.
ATCCCTATACCATGATCATCACCGCGGCAAGTCGTGACAATGTCTCGTTTGGCTGTTCCGATGAGGCCAAGCTGACGTATTTTGGCCGGGCTTTCTTTAAAGAAGCGCTAACCACGAGTCCTCGTTTCAGTGACGCTTTTGTAAAAGCCAGGGCGCTGGTGACGGAATGGGAGAACAAGGAGGGTTATAGTAATTCCAACCCGACGATGTATGTCGGAGAAAAAATCGAAGATAAATTGGCACAGTGGCAACATAGTCGCAGCATGGCGGCGCGTTAGCGTCACTGGCAGATCGTGTCTGTCAGGCCAGCGCCACAAACTCGCCGGTAAATCGACCAACAACATGACCCTCATGTTGCAGTTCGGCGACGACCGAGATACGCGCCTTGCTTTTGCGGCTTAGCATGCGTGTAAACTGTTGCCATTGATCCGGATTCTGCAAAGATGCGTGTGCTGTGAACTCGCCCAGAATGGGTTGCATATATTCCATCGAGTTGCGCTGAATGACAACGCGACTGGTGATGCCTTGCTTTCGCAACCGTGTGTACAGCAACGACCAGGCTGCCAGAATGGCCAATGTGGACGCGCTGCCACCAAATACGGTTTCACGATGATTGATATTGGGTGCCAGCGGTGCGCGCAATACAACGGTACATTCATTCATCGTAACAACGGATGCGGCCATGGCTTTTGACAGCGGGATGTGATCATGCAGATAGTGTTGAAGCTCTAAGGGTGACATGCGTTTACCATTGATGAAAAAATTTCTGCTTTTAATCAAAACTCTGTGTGATCAGTGCCGCGGCAGAAACCCCGGCTGCGGCCAACTCGTTGACGCGCGTTTCGACAAAAGCGCGTGAACCGGCGATATGAAAATCAGTTTGTGCCAATGACACGCCATGTTGAATCAATCCATCAGCATTGCATTTTGTTGTTGCAGGTAGTTGGATGAAATCAGGGTTGTTTTTCAGCAACGCGCTGACTTCACGTAACAGTGCTTGCGGATCGTGCGCGCTGGGTTCATGCATGACAAAAACACCACGCGATGGTTGTGCGGCAAGTTCGTACAGCAGGCCAAGCATCGGCGCGATGCCCAGACCCTGACTCAGTATCACCGTCATGCGGCCATTGTCCGGTTGCCGATGCGGTCCATGCGGTGCTGCGCATTGGATGCGTTCACCCACTTGCAGTGCGCACAGGTGTGACGACACGATTCCATCGGGCAGGGTTTTATCGGGGGCCGTCATATGACGTACCGTGATTCGATACGTCGCCAGATCCTGCGGATTGCCGGAGAGTGCGTAGGAGCGGCGTTGCTGCTGCGCACTGTGTCCGCCCAACACCACCAGGAGTCGCTGGCCGCCATGAAACGGCGGCAGCGCCCGCCCGCGCGCACACTTGAGATACAGCGAAACGGTATCCGTGCATTCTTGTTCGCGTCGCACCAATTCCAATTCGCGCAAACCGTGCCAGCCATCGGCCGCTTGTGCGCGGGCCAGTTTGGATTCGATCATCTCGCGCCAGGCCGGCATCAAGTCACGCGCTCGCAGCAGGTTTTGCAGTGCCAGCACATCCCAGTATTCAAATTGCGTTACGCGCACGAATTCTTCCATCGTCGGTGAGGCCGCATCGCGTTCGAGTAATTCGATGTGATCACCAGCGGCCACGCTGCCTTCGGTGAGTACGCGAAAATAGTAGCCGACTTTGCGCGAGGCCAGAAACATGGACGAAAATCGCAGCCCCATGCGTTCGTTGAGTTTGGCGCAGGGGATGCGCGGATGCGCCACTTGCAACACGGTGTTACCAAAACGAAATATATCACCGATGCGAACCTCTTCTTCCAACAGGCCCGTTATCGTTAAATTCTCACCGAATTGTCCCAACGGAAAAGATTCACGGTTGAGTTCGCGCTGCCAGTACGCATAGTGCTCATGCGGATAGGCATAGACGGCGTTGTGTTCCAGGCCCATCTTGCGCGGCTCGATGAGCACGTCGCCTTGCAATCCAGAACGTGTAACAACAACAGCCTTGGTAACGGGAATTTTATAGATGCCAGTTTGAATGGTGCGATGCTTGATGGTAATGGGACGGCTGTCACCAACATTTACAGACAGGATACGCATTGTTTCGTCATGACTCCACTTACTCGGACACACACTATACTATATTCAAGTATAGTGGAGAGTTACCGCTCACGTACCATTCCGAAGGAGAACCGATGTCAAAAAGCCTGTTGGATGCGTTGGATGAAGGCGCATGGTCCGTGTCGGCGGTGGTATTTGATCTTGACGATATGCTCGATAATGAAGGCCGACCGGTCTCCGAGCGACGTGCCGACGCCGAAGCGCGCGTCGGGGTGGAGATGGAAATGCGTGAGTGTCCCTATGGCGGCATTCGACATAACCGGTTAATGAATATCTCAGCGCTGGCACAAATTTCCCAATACTACACGCCGGTGCTCGCTGAGATGGCGGCATTTCGGCGTGAGATCGCCGGCGCCAATGCCAGCTGGGCCGATATCCTGGCCGGGGTCGTCGATCTGTTAGCGGGACCGGCGATTTATCTGTTAACTCAGCGCAAGCCGCAAGGCCCGGTGCCCGCACAGATCGCTGTCGGTCATAAACTCGCAGCCGGGTATTTTGGTGTATTGCGCAGTCTACATGAACGACTGGCGCTGGGTGCCAGTCTGCCCGTCAGCGTTGATAGTTTTCTGGACTTGGTTGAAGAGACGGGCGCATTGGTTGGCGCATCCGAAGCCTGCGCCGGCTCGTTGCCAATGATCCGTAAAGCCAGTACCGCGTTGTTAGAAGGGACGGCCGACACACAAATCGAAATCGATCGCGTGCGTTTGGACATGGCGCGTTGTCTGGCCTTGCAAGTTCAGCTCGGCATTTTCTGGCATTTATATGATCGGGCACACTTGTGGTCGATTGTCCGCGGCGACATACGCGAACACCTGACGCCCTACAATGATTTTTTAGTGCGCAAGTTACAGAGTGTCCAGAATGATATGGATGACAGCGCGCCGCCACGACCCAACGTCGCCATGTTGCCCGATGCGTTGGCGGCGACATTGCGTGACAAATTGGCAATTGCACTCAACGATGCCGCTGATCCGCAAACGTTGCAGGAAGATAGTCGTAGCGCGACCGAATTGCTGAGCGAGCCCGGCAGTGTCATCCATTATGCTGGCGTTGCTGCACCACTGGTGCAGCGAGTGGCGAGTTATCTGCATACCTATCGACTGTTCGGCGCGGAACTGTCCCGACTGGAATTGCAATTGCGCGAGTTACTGAATTATCCCGCCAACACGCCAATCCGCCTGGGTGTCGCGGTCTTTCCAACCCCGCAGGCACTCCCCTGGTATGAACTGATCCTCGGGCGACATGTCGGTGAGGATAGTCACCTGACCGGCAACAGTGTCGGTGTACGGATTCCACCGTCGAGTGAACCGGTGTAAAACTGGAAATGCCGAGAACAGAAAAATGAGTTAGACAGATAGTCATCAAAATGTGATGGACTAAAGTAGGATTGCCGAGTAACCCATCCTTATCGTTATTGGCATTATCCTGATAATAACTTTGCGGTCTATCCATTGACCCGACCGTCGTACAGGCTTGCATCGTCAAACAAAATACGACCAAGAGTACTGTTTTCATGAAACTTCCTTCCATTTTAAAATGATGAGTAAAAGTATATTGATGTTGGTAGCGCGCCGAACCTCTGCGAGGTATTGATATTCTGGCGAATAAAATAAGCGACGCTGAACACAGGTACAGGGTGTTTGGCACTTTGTATGCTATTTCATTAATCGACATGTAAAATTGGCGGTGGAGTGTCATGCGACAGTTTGTCTTGCACATGGTCGATCGATAAATTCAACACCATTTTGATGTCTGCAAAAGTAGTATCGGGATGGTTGTTAAAATCCGCCAGACGATGGACCTTCCACCTTTTTTTAAATTTATCATCAATCACAAAACGAACTTCCTGCAGGGCGGGACGGCGATGGATGTATTTGCCGTCAATCTGTATCGAGGCGGCCTCCAGCGCACAGTACAAGTTATAGGGTGGCTTGCCGTCGCAGGTGCGAATGTGATTTTTAATCCAGACGTTTTAATTGGCCAGCAATGCCTTTGCTCTCAGTAATACGTCAACATCTGTGTTTGATACCTTGATATGCTTCGCTGGATTTTACACGAGTAAAATTATTGGAATACCAATAATTCCTCCTTCGATAAACATAAGCAAAATCACTAATAGATCATTATTTCCCATAAGAACTTTAAAATTTATATATTCGAATGAATATGCCATATTCCCGCATTGTACTATTCCTAGTGCTGTTGCGTTGGGGTTCGCATGCTCACCCCAACCTACATTGATTTGCTGCGGGGCGGTGGTGTGCCGCCCGGTTGCGATTATTTGCTGCGTTCGCGGGCGACGGCGCGGTAGCCGATGTCGTTACGGTATTGCGCGCCGGTCCAGTGGATGTGTTTGACAAGGTGATAGGCTTTGCGTTGGGCTTCAGCGACGCTGGTGCCGAGCGCGGTGACGCAGAGGACGCGGCCACCGCTGGTGGTGACTTTGCCTTCTTTCAATGTTGTGCCGGCGTGAAATACTTTGCTGTCGGCGTCATCGTGTATCGGTAATCCGTTGATCACATCACCTTTACGATAATCGCCGGGATAACCACCGGCGGCCATCACGACACCCAGTGCGGCGCGCGGGTCCCATTGGATGGAGACGGTATCGAGTTTACCGTCAATAGCGGCGTCGCAGAGTTGGGTGAGATCGGATTGCAACCGCAGCATGATCGGTTGGGTTTCCGGATCACCGAAGCGGCAGTTGTATTCGAGAACTTTCGGCACGCCGTCTTTGTCGATCATCACCCCGGCATACAGGAAACCTGTGTAGGGAATGCCATCGCTGCTCATGCCACGCACGGTGGGTTCGATCACTTCGCGCATGATGCGCTCGTGCATCGCGGGCGTGACGACCGGTGCCGGTGAATACGCCCCCATGCCGCCGGTATTCGGACCGGTGTCGCCATCAAGGGCGGCCTTGTGATCTTGTGAACTGGCCATCGCTAAAATATGTTGGCCATCGACCATCACGATGAAGCTGGCTTCTTCGCCGAGCAAACATTCTTCGATCACCACGCGACTACCGGCGCTGCCGAATTGATTGCCCGCCAGCATCGATTCGACCGCAGCGATGGCTTCGGCCTCGGTCTGTGCGACGACCACACCTTTACCGGCGGCGAGGCCATCGGCCTTCACGACGATGGGAGCACCGTGCTGCTTTATATATAGAGTGGCCGGGTGCACCTGCGTGAACACGCCGTAGGCAGCGGTGGGGATCTGGTGGCGCGCCAGAAAATCTTTGGTGAAGGCTTTGGAGCCTTCGAGTTGCGCAGCGAGTTTGCTGGGACCGAAACAACGCAGGCCACGGGAGCGAAACAGATCCACCACACCTTTGACCAAGGGCGCTTCAGGACCAACGATGGTTAAATCAATGTGTTGTTGCTGCGCGAAGTCCGCTAATGCATTGATGTCATCGGCGGCGATGGCGATGTTGACGCATTTGGCTTCGGTGGCGGTACCGGCGTTACCGGGTGCAACATAGACCTGGGTGACGCGGGGGGCTTGCGCGACTTTCCATGCCAGGGCGTGTTCGCGGCCGCCATTGCCGATAATTAAAATTTTCATGGTTTACTCGCTGCTGACCTTTTCATTCTTGTTGTGATACATCATGTATTTGGTGGTTTCATACATTCCTTTGCAGAGCGTTTCCATTTGTTGCATGACTTGCGGATGTTGCGCGGCGACATCGACGCCGGCATCTTTGGCGTGAATGTCAAACAGGAAGCGCTGGCCGCTACTGGTATTGTATCGATAATAATAGTTTTCGTTGAGCAGGCCAATCGTGCGCTCCGCCATCGTAAACGCGACGCGACTGTTGTCATAGCGTGAGTCGAGTAAATCACGCCCCAACGTGGTATTGGTAAAGTTCGGTTCGGTCATGCCGGCAATGGTCGGTAACAGATCCAGTTCGCTGGCGGGTTTGTCTTGTTGCTGTGGTTTGATTAGCTTCGGTGCGTAGAACACCAGCGGCACATGCAGATTCACCAACTGGTGTTTGGTCATGTACTCCGGCGTGTGTGCGCCACCATACCCGCCGATACCGTGATCACCGTAAAACACGAAAATGGTATTGTCGAAATATTTTTCTTTTTTGGCGGCCTCGATAAAATAACCGATGCTGTGATCCATGAAGCGGAAGGAATTGTATTCGTCGTTACCGCTGAAGCCGTATTTTTCCAGATCGGCCTGCGGTTTCTCGTCAAGCACAAAGCCACGATGGTCTTCCGGAATATTGTAGGGCCGGTGATTACCCGCGGTTTGAATAATTGCAAAGAACGGTTTGGTTTGTTGGCGCAATACCTGGTTGGCTTCATCAAACAGATGCAGGTCATCGATGCCCCACACGTCCATGCGCGGTGAGCTGTACATGCCTTCTTCGTAGAGATGCAGATTGGGAATATTGAATGATAACAGTCCGCGGATATTGCCCCACGACGCCGAACCGCCGATGAAATAAAATTTATTGTAATGCGGATACGCGTTGATGATGGTGTGTTGATTCACGATCAATGGATTGCGCGTCGAGGTTTTATGGGTTTCGATATCCGGCAGACCGGTGACGGCTGCAAACACCGAACGCGCCGTGCCGGTGACCGGTGCATAATATTGCGTGAACAACAAACCATTTTTCGCCAGTTTGTCGAAATGCGGTGTAGTGTTGAGCGGGTTGCCGAACACCGAACTCTTGTGTCCGGCGAACGATTCCAGAAATACCATCACGATATTGGGCTGCGTAGTGATGCGCGGCGCATGCTGGATATGCCGAATATAATTTAACGATTGTGCATCGGGTTTATCCACGCGCAGAAACTCCTGCATCACCGGATAGTACTTGCGCGTGGTCTTCTCATCGAAGGTGATGCTGCGGTTCTTCAGTGTGTTGGTGAAATAAAGTACCGGGTTACAGGCTACCGCCGTACTGAACACATGTGGCGTGAAAAACGCCGCGCTCCAGCGAAACGGATAATATTCAAATGCGAAGGTGCGGCTCACGACCACACCACTGAGTGCGGTGATGCCGGCCATGACCAGCAAGGTCGCGCTGATGCGCAGTGGGCGTGACCAACCGCTATATCGATCAAACAACAACGCCTGGATGGGATGCAGGCCGGATAACAATAACAAGAAGATGATGGCGAGCAGTACGTACGGATAGGTATACGATCCAAAAATACCCAGTAACACGAGCAGTGTTGCGGTGACACCGGCTAACCATTTGCCGCGCCAGGTCAATGGGGCGGGTAGCTGGGTGGCAACGTTGTTGAAAATGCGCAGCAACACCCAGCCGTAGGCCAGGATCACTGCAATAATCAACAGACTCCAGCCGATCACATGGTAGGTTTGCCAGACCATTTGCATCGAGATATCGAAATTTTCCAGGAAGCGTAAGACCGTGGCATCGACGCGTACATTCAGATACGCGAAATGGCCGAAGTCGATCGCGTAGACAAACAGGATTCCGGCCATCACCAGTGTCAGGTAAACCACCCACACTGTGCGCATCACGCGTGATGCAAACGGACATAAGCGGCGCACACCACCGAACACAAACACCGGCAAAATCATCAGCAGCGTGAGTTGCAGATCAAACTTGCCTCCCAGATAAAACGCGCGCAGCAGATCACCGGCAGGGGCGGGATCATCGGGTTGCTGGAAGACTATCCAGAATGCCACACGCAACAGCAGGAAAATCGCCATATTGAGCAGCGTAATAGGAATCAGCGCACGCAACAGACGCGGCAGGTTATTGAAGACGGGGGCCATAAATGTCATCATGATTTAAGATGGTGCAGTATACCATAGGCCCCGCAAGCTGCGGACCCGCGTGATGACGCTCGAATGGGCGGCTAACGCAGATTAATTATTTATTAAATTCAACGATGTCGACAAAATTTAGTATTCGCACTCTGCTGCGTGGCGCAGGAATATTGCTGGCCGGGCTGGTATTGGTTTTTCTCATTGGCCGCTGGGGCGTGATGGTGTACGGGAGTTTTTATTCCGGGCCGCGTGCGCCGTACTTGCAGTTGCCGTCTCCCACATCGATGACCCTGCATTGGCAAACCACCGCAACAGAGCAAGGCGAGTTACGTTTGGGTACGGCGCCTGACCAATGGACATTACGTGTACCCGAAACCAGTGCAAGCAAACAACATGGCATTACCGCCACCGGGCTGACACCGGCAACACGTTATTATTATGCCGTGGGTACCGCTCAACAGATCGAATACGGTGGTGACAACGATCACTTTTTTGAAACCCCGCCATTGCAGGGCAGTGACACAGCCTTGCGCGCCGTGGTCCTGGGTGATCCCGGTTACGCCAGTGAGGGACAGGCTAAGTTGCGCGATCAAATCCAGCATTGGCTGGATCAACATCCGCGTCCCAACCGCAATGCATTTGATTTCCTGCTGGCGACCGGTGATCAGGCTTATACCTCGGGCAGCAATCCTCAGTATCAACAGAATTTTTTTATTCCTTATACAAAATGGCTGGCACAGGTACCGATCTGGCCCACCTACGGCAATCACGATGCACGCCGTTTTGCCTACTTCAAAATATTTGATTTGCCCGAGCATGGGGAATCCGGTGGCGTTGCTTCCGGGAGCGAAAATTATTATTCCTTTGATACCGGTGCGCTGCACGTGGTGGTGCTGGACACGCAGGACAGCAGCATGAATCGTTTTGGTAGCATGCACCATTGGTTACAACGTGATTTAGCGGCGAATACCCAGCCGTGGTTGATCGCGGTATTGCATCATCCGCCCTATACCAAAGGGTCACATGATTCGGATCGCTGGCGTGACAGCATTGGTCGATTGACGGAAGCGCGCGAACATCTGCTGCCACTGCTGGAACAATACGCTGTGGATCTGGTGTTATCCGGCCACAGCCATATGTATGAACGCTCGATGTTGATCGACTGTCACTATGGCAAGTCCGATAGCCTGCAACCCGACATGATTGTGGCAAAAAAACCGGCCAGTGATTACATTAAAACCGGTCCACTGCATGCACCTCATCAGGGAACAGTCTATGCCGTGGTGGGCTCATCGGCTAAAGTGGATAACGGCCCGCTGAATCACCCGGTGATGGCGGTATCGCGGCATGAAATGGGCGCGCTGTTACTCGACATTAATGGCATGCGTCTTGAAGGGAAATTCATGAATCCGCAGGGTGAGATAACCGATCAATTCAGCATCCGCAAGGACCCCGCGCAGCCGGCAATGGTACGCAATGAGTGCCTGGCACGAATAAAATAAAACCCGAATGTGTGAGTTGGGTCAATAACTTAGCCAGGACTCTCGCCATTGTGCACGGTAGGGTTAATGTCGCGACGGTAGCATGTCGATAATAGGCTAACTAATTGAGATTTCGGCCATTTAAGCTACCAACGGGGAATGCAGTGTCCTATGAATCACACAATCCTGTCTATGACGAGCTCGATATTGCTGGCGTGTCATTTAATGATCGGCAGTACCACTGCCAATGCCACAGAAATAAAAGAACGATTAGCGAATGGGTTGGAAGTCAGTGCGGAATTTTCGCAAGGGCAGCGTGATAAACCCGCCGCGCTGATTTTACACGGGTTTTTACAAACGCAAAACAACGCCACCGTCAGCAATCTGGGCAATGCCCTGGCGACCGAAGGCTTAAGCGTATTGGCGCCAACGCTGTCATTGGGCATCAGTCAACGTCGTCAAAGCCTGTCGTGTGAAACACCGCATCCGCATCACTTTGATGCGGATGTGGCAGAGGTGGAATTCTGGGTAAACTGGTTGCTACAACGTGGGGTCAAGTCGATTATTCTGATTGGGCACAGTACCGGAAATGTGCAATTACTGGCCTACGCGAATCAATATCCGCATCAGGAAATTAAAAAATTTATCGCCATTAGTTTGATTGAATTTGCACGGGAGTTTGGCGGCAAACAAAATATACTGCAATTCCGCCAGGCGCAAAAACAGGTTAAACAGGGTGATACGCGTTTGAACGATTACAATCTGTCGTACTGTAATAAATATATCGCACCAGCCGATGCCTATTTGTCCTACGCAAGTTGGGACGGTAACAGAATCCTGGCAGGTATTCGCGCCCTGAAACTACCAATAGTCATCATTGCAGGCGAAGCCGATGATCGTATGCGGAATGGCTGGATCAACAAGCTTAAAGCGTTACCGGTAAAAATCAGCACGGTAAAAGGCGCCAATCATTTTTTCAGTGATATTCACGAATTTGATTTACATGATCGTGTTATCAAAGCTATAGCCGAATAAACCCCCGATGTTTGAATTTATTCGTCAACCTGGTCTGCGTTTATCGATCACGGCCTATTTTGTGATCGTATTAGGGATTGGTTTGTTATTGTTTGTTGCGCTTGGTCTGGTTGTCAGTGATAAAGGCCGGCAACTCAACGGCGAAATTATCCGGATGCAACGCAATGCCACTGAGCAGGAATTGAATACGGCACTCAAACTGGCGACGGATGAATTGGAACACACAAAAAACTTTCTGTTGAATTGGGATGAGGTAAAACAACAGCTGGCCAATCCAAACTACTATGATTATTGGCGAGATAACAGACTGAAATCATCCGCACAGATATCAAAAACAGTCAGTGGAATTGAGCTCTATAGCATCGGGAAAGAACGCCTGCAGAAAACACCAAAAGACAGTCTGCCAGCAAGATTCGACGAGACGCTGCTGGGCTTGCGTGCTGTTAATCTCGGCGGCACGATGCTGCTGCAATACGGCTTAGCGATCAAGAGTGAAGGTCATGATGACGTATTGGGGTATGTTGTCATACAGGCCTTGCTATTCCCGGCATTGCAACATAGCGGCGCCTTGCAAACGCTGACCCCCGATATGATCAGCTATTCCTTGCCGGAAGCAAAAATCATCAGCATCGATGCGCTGCACACCTATCAGCATGTGGTGATGACCGACATTCCTGCAGCGGCCGGATTGAGTAATTTGATCTCACGCACTTTGCGTGATTTTTTGGGTATCGCTGCATTGCTGGCAGCGTTAATTCTGTATCTGGTTATTTATGTCTATGTGCGGCCATTACGTAGTATGTCGGTGTATATCGATGATCTGCGTCAGGGTAAAATCGGCGCCACTGCTTCTGCGCGCCTGGCTGGCATCCAGGTGAAGGAGATTGTTAAAACCCGACAGTCTTTGCAGGCCTATCATCAGCAGTTGGTAGAAAGTACCGCGGTCGTTCAGCAAAGTGAAACTCGCTTGCGTACCATTCTTGACAATGTTCCTGATGGGGTTTTATCGGTTGATGTAACTGGAACAATTCTTTCCTGTAATCCTGCGGCCGGAAAATTACTGGCGATGCCGCAGAATGAACTGATTGGCATGAAACTGGCGGACCTGGTCAAACCCCTGGATGGACAGGATGGGGAAGCCGTGGCAATCCGCAAAGATGGCAGTCGTTTTCCGGCAGAGACAACCTGTAGTGCGATGCATGATGAAATGCAGGCACAAATTGTGATTCTGCGCGATATCACTGAACGCAAAAATGCCGAAGATAAACTGATTCAGCTGGCTAACTACGATCCGTTAACCGGCTTGCCCAACCGGACGCTATTACGTGATCGTTTAATGCATTCGATTCACTATGCGCGGCACCATAAACGCCTGGTTGGCCTGATATTCATGGATCTGGATCGCTTCAAAAATGTGAACGATACATTGGGGCATCAGTATGGCGATGCATTGTTAAAATTGATCGGTGAAAGACTGAGTTCTATTCTAAGGGAATCAGACACAGTAGCGCGTATGGGCGGCGATGAATTTATGATCATCGTCGAAGATGTCCATCAACAGGACCAAATTGCCGAAACGGCAACGCGTATACTGCAGGCTGTTGCTACGCCGGTGCAGTTAGGTGAAAAAAATGTACTGGTATCGACCAGCCTGGGCATTACCGTGTATCCGACCGATGGTACGGATCCGGATCGTTTGATCAAGAACGCGGATACCGCGATGTATCGCGCTAAAGAGCTGGGACGCAATAATTACCAGTATTTCACTGAAGAAATGAATACTGCAGCGATGGAACGTTTGGAAATGGAGCAAGAGTTACGTTCTGCATTGCAGAATAATGAGTTTCTCCTCTATTTCCAGCCACGCATTGCGATGCAATCCAATACGCTTACCGGCGTGGAAGCCTTGCTGCGATGGCAACATCCGCACAAAGGTCTGATACTGCCGGGTCGCTTCATTTCGATTCTGGAAGATACCGCATTGATCGTCCCCGTGGGGGAGTGGGTATTGCGCAGCGCGTGCCAGCAATTGCGTTCCTGGCTGGATAACGGTGGTCCAAAGATTAAAATGGCCGTCAATATTTCAGCGCGTCAATTTCAGGATCAGGAGTTGGTGAATATGCTCAGGAATATTCTCAATGAGACCGGTGTGCCGCCGGAATTAATCGAAATTGAAATTACCGAAAGTTTGCTGATGGATAATCTGCAAACGACTATTCAGGTATTGCAAGAGTTTCATCGTATCGGTGTGCTGGTTTCGGTCGATGATTTTGGTACGGGTTATTCCTCTTTGAGTTATCTGCTGCAGTTCCCGTTAGACAATATCAAGATTGATCAATCTTTCATTGCCCGGATACCGGATGATCCAAGCGCCTGCACGATTACCAAGGCGGTGATCGCTCTGGGAAAAAGTATGCAGTTAAAGGTGACGGCAGAAGGTATTGAAACCACAGCGCAAGCGGATTTTGTTCGCGCCGAAGGTTGTGATGAAGGTCAGGGGTTTTTGTTTGCCAGGCCCATGCCCGCCACGCAATTGCAATTACAGTTTTTCAAAACACCGAATTGAATCTTGCACATGGTCACGCAAGCAACGAGCGTGCGTCTGGATCAGTGCCGGAAATGCCGCATACCGGTGAAGACCATCGCCATGCCGTGTTCATTGGCCGCGGCAATCACTTCTTCATCACGCATCGAACCACCGGGTTGAATCACGGCACTGATGCCGACGCTGGCGGCCTGATCGATGCCATCGCGGAACGGAAAGAATGCATCGGAAGCCATGACCGAACCTTTGACCTGCAGTTTGGCCTGTTCGGCCTTGATCGCGGCGATGCGGGCGGAATTGACGCGGCTCATCTGGCCGGCACCAACACCAATCGTCATGTTGTCCTTGCCGTAGACTATGGCGTTGGATTTGACGAACTTGGCGACTTTCCAGGAAAACAATAAATCCGCCATTTCGGTCGGCGTTGGCGCGCGTTGTGTCACCACTTTCAGTTCGCCGTGTAAAGCCAGGTCACTTTCCTGTACCAGCAAGCCGCCATTGACGCGTTTGAGATCCAGTCTGGTACTGGGTTGCAACGGCCAGCTGCCACATTCGAGCAAGCGCACATTCTTTTTGGCGGTGGCAATGGCCACGGCATCGGCGCTGACTTTGGGTGCAATGATCACTTCGACAAATTGACGATCCAATATGGTTTTGATCGTGGTGGCGTCGAGTTCACGGTTAAACGCGATGATGCCGCCAAACGCCGATTCCGGATCGGTTTGATAGGCACGTTCATAGGCATCGAGAATCGTTTTGCCAACCGCCACACCACAGGGATTGGCATGCTTGACGATCACACAGGTTGGCGCATCGTTGAATTGTTTGATGCATTCCAGCGCCGCGTCGGTGTCACCGATGTTGTTATAGGATAATTCCTTGCCTTGTAATTGTTTGGCGGTGGCAATGCTGGCTTCGTTGACCTGATGTTCAGTAAAAAACGCCGCGAGTTGATGCGGATTCTCGCCATAACGCATTTCTTGTTGCTTGCGCACTTGCAGATTGAACGTACGGGGAAAGCGGCTTTTGCTGCCATCGGGCTGGATACAGCCGAGATAGTTGGCAATGGCACCATCGTAACGTGCGGTGTGTTCGAATACTTTGACTGCCAAATCAAAACGGGTGGCATCGCTGACTGCGCCATTATGGGATTGCATCTCGGCCAGTACGCGCTCGTAATCGATGGCATCGACGACGACGGTGACATCGCGGTGATTCTTCGCGGCCGAACGCAACATGGTTGGGCCACCGATGTCGATGTTTTCGATCGCTGTGGGTAGATCGCAATCCGCTTTGGCAATAGTTTGTTCAAATGGATACAAATTAACGACCACCAAATCAATCGGCGGAATATTGTGTTGCTGCATCACCGCATCATCGGTGCCGCGCCGACCCAGCAGACCGCCATGCACTTTCGGGTGCAGGGTTTTAACCCGGCCATCCATCATTTCCGGAAAACCGGTGTAATCCGAAACTTCGATCACCGGAATGTTATTTTGCGCCAGTAACTTCGCGGTGCCGCCGGTGGAAAGAATTGCAATATTGAATTTGGCGTGTAATTGCCGGGCGAATTCGACAATACCGGTTTTATCGGAAACACTGATCAGGGCACGGGTAATTTTTGTCATGGCGATTTAAATGCGTTGGATTGGAGATTTGAATATGGCAAGGGTAATGAAGAGTTCATCCCTCACCCCAACCCTCTCCCGGCGGGAGAGGGGGGTATGAACGGAGCATGCAAAATTACTGGTGTAACCCGTACATCTTGAGTTTCTTGCGCAGGGTACCGCGATTGATACCCATTAACTCTGCCGCTTTGCTCTGATTGCCGCGTACATAAGTCATTACCGCTTCCAACAGCGGTGTTTCCACTTCCTGCAAAAACATGTCGTAGAGCTGACCGGCGGGATGGCCGTCCAGCTGCTTGAGGTAAGCCTCCACGGTGGACTTGACGCTGTCACGCAGAGTCTGCCCATTGTTTTTAGTAATAGTTTGATCGTGAGCTACGGCCAATTCCGTCATGCTGCTAACTCCTCCCGGCTGATCAGGTTATCGAAAAATTCATGTGTCATTACTAATTGCTCGTTACTGCTTTCCACACGGTTGATGGCCTGGCGAAAGATCGCACCATGTGGATGGCCTTTACTGTACCAGCTGATGTGCTTGCGCGCGATACGTACGCCAGCATATTCACCATAAAATTCATATAAATTATGCAAATGGCCTACCAGGATATCGCGTACTTCGCGTGGCCCGGGTTCAGGCAGATGTTGACCAGTTTGCAAAAAATAATTTATTTCTCGAAAGATCCACGGACGTCCTTGTGCGGCACGACCAATCATTACTGCGTCGGCACCGGTGTACTCTAGCACAAACCTGGCTTTTTCGGGGCTGGTAATATCACCGTTAGCAATCAATGGAATGTGAATCTGCCGCTTGACTTCCGCTATCGTATCGTACTCGGCATCGCCATTGTATTGATCGGCACGGGTGCGGCCATGAATCGTTAACGCCGCGATACCCGCTTGTTCGGCGATACGCGCTACGGTGATGGCATTTTTATTGCTACTGTCCCAGCCGGTACGAATCTTC
This sequence comes from Gammaproteobacteria bacterium, assembly GCA_024641475.1. Lineage (GTDB taxonomy): Bacteria > Pseudomonadota > Gammaproteobacteria > UBA6429 > Thiohalophilaceae > JACQBC01. Next base: position 33,711 of record JAHECZ010000002.1, on the reverse strand, counting down.
AGGGTCACCGGAATGTTCACCGCCTTGACCACGGCGGTAACGATTTGTTGCACCAGGGGTTCATCTTTTAAGAGCGCGGAGCCCGCCATGACATTGCAGATTTTTTTGGCGGGACAACCCATATTGATATCGATGATTTGTGCGCCCTGGTCCGCATTGTGGCGTGCCGCATCGGCCATCAACTGTGGATTGGCACCGGCAATCTGTACCGACTTGGGTTCGGTCTCACCACTATGGTTGGCGCGGCGTTGGGTTTTTTCACTGCCCCATAACAGGGAGTTGGCCGAGACCATTTCCGATACCGCCATGCCTGCGCCCAATTGGCGGCACAATTGACGGAATGGCCGATCCGTCACACCCGCCATCGGGGCGAGGATCAGATTATTCGGTAATTCGTAGGGTCCGATGCGCATAGGATAAGGTGAGCTAATTCGGGGTGGGTGATGATACCCGCTCAGGAGCGGAGGATAAAGCTTTTCACTCGCTTATTGAAAGCTGAATTCAAAATTCATGGCATCTTCACCCGGATCGATGACCGCCAGGCTGATGTGCACCGGCGTTTCCGGTTCCATGCGCAAGAATGGTGTATAGACCTTATCGAGATACTCCTGGGGCTGGAACTGACGCCTTGCCACGATTTGGCCGTTCAGATTGGACAGTGACAGCAGCATCGTCGGGTAGGGCTGTTTGAACCTGGCCTGATTGATGATGGTGACATTGATCAGGAGTGCATTCTTGGCAGTGGGATGGCTGCGCACATCACGACTGACCAGTTCAATCTGGCTCAAATCGCGCTCACCACTGTAGCGACAGGGTAAATGCGCGCAAAACCAACTCATGGGACCGGTGAGCTTGGGGAAATGTTCTACCAATTGCGTGCTACGAAACAGCAGTGTTTGAAATAGCAATCCGCAGACAAGCAGAAGCAAGGCGAAAGAGGCTAACGCGGTTAACCAGATAGAGCGTGGTTCATCTTCCAGTTCCGCATAGGTACTGCGCAATGAAAAAGGCATTTGCGGTTCTTGTCGCGATGCCTTTGTTTTAGATGCAACTGGTTTTTGCCTGGACTTGCCTTTGTCATTTGCAAATGATTCCTCGATATAACTCAAATCGAGTTTGCTGGAAGGCGCCTTGGCTTGCGCATCACTGGTTGGTAAATCGGTCAGATCAAAATCATCGATCGGCAAGTTGTCGCGATCCAACACGATTTCTTCCCCCGCTGTTGGTTCGGTCGGGCGGGTCATTTCGGCATCGGCAACTTCATAGAGGGCATTAATCCCTTCCAGATCATCGATGTCGGTCGGGTTTTCTTTATCGGCCGTATCCTCATAGGGATTGGCCGGTTTCGGTGCGGCGGGAGGCAAGGCATCGACGGGTGGGGGAGTAAAGATCGTTTTGTCTCGATTAATCGTGTGCATTCCCGGATCGATCTCACCGGGGATTTCAATTTTCCCGATCTTGTCCAGGTTGTTATACCGCGAGCGATCATCCACGATGGAATCGATAAATTGCGGGGGCTTGCGGTTGGGGTCTGCAGGCGGCGGTTTAGCGTACAGATCAAAAAAATCGTCTTCTTTGGGTGGCGTGCTCACCAGCGGTTTTGGCGGTGGTTTTATTGCGGCGGGAGGAGCCGTTGGCCTGGTTGGCGTCTGCGCCGTGGCGGGTGGCGGATCGATTAAGTGACCCTGGGCGTTAAATACCAACGCACAACTGCCACAACGGACCTTGCCTTTGGCTTTTTTGAGCTGACTCGCCGTCAGGCGAAAAATAGTCTGGCATTGCGGGCAGCGGGTAAGAAAAGTATCTGTCATGGTCGTCGTTGGCCCATCAGGGCAATCCAGTCATCTTGCCGGGTATGATCAGTCAAAATAAAGTTGTCACGGTATGCCTGTTGAATCATGTCGTTTTGACTGTGCAGGATGCCGGACAAAACTATGTTACCACTGCTTGTTAGCAAAGAGGCAAATAGCGGTGCCAGACTGACCAGTGGCCCGGCAAGAATATTTGCCAGAATCGTGTTTGCCGTAGGTAGATGTAATTGCCCTGGAGCGCAAACGGTGATGAGTTCAGACACCGCGTTTTGTTCCGCATTGCGTTGCGTGGCGAGTAAGGCCTGAGGATCATTATCCACTGCATACACGTGATGTGCCCCTAGCTTGGCAGCGGCAAGTGCCAGGATACCTGAGCCACAGCCATAATCGATCACGATCTGATCGCGCGGCGGATAGGCAGCCAGGAAACGCAGGCACATGGCGGTGGTGGGATGTGTGCCAGTACCAAATGCCAAACCCGGATCGAGCATGACATTGGTTGCCGTCGGTTCAGGTGGCGCCAGATGACTGGGACAAATCCACAGGCCATGGCCAAAATCCATAGGTTGATAATGTTCCATCCAGGCCCGTACCCAGTCTTTATCTTCCAGTGGATCAGCGCGCAACACCGGCAGGGGGCGATCGCTGTGTTGCTGCAACGCAGTGCTCAGTTCCGCCAGATTGGCATCAGCAGGAAACAACGCGAGCACGTCCGTGGTTTGCCATAAGGGGGTTTCATTCACCCCCGGCTCATAGATCGGTTGATCGGCTGCATCACTGAAAGTAACGGATAAGGCGCCGAGTTGTTGCAAGAGCTCGGCAACATACTCGGCATCTGTGGCAGGGGTCGTGAGTTTGACTTGCAACCAGGACATACAGGCGCAAGCGGCTACTTTTTATCAAGCTCTTTTTTGGCCGCGAGTTTCTTTTCGAGGTAATGAATGTTGGTGCCGCCGGCAATAAAGGCCGCATCCTGCAACAGCTCCATGTGCAAGGGTGTGTTGGTCTTGATGCCGTCGATGACGAGCTCTGCCAACGCATTGCGCATGCGTGCCAGCGCCGTTGGGCGATCACTACCCCAGGCGATGAGTTTGCCAATCATCGAATCGTAATACGGTGGCACGGTATAACCGGTGTAGATATGTGAATCGACGCGAATACCAGGACCGCCGGGTGTGTGATACGCGGTGATCGTGCCGGGGCAAGGCATGAATGTCGCCGGATCTTCCGCATTGATACGGCATTCGATCGCATGGCCGCGCAACACGATGTCGCTTTGCTTGACCGACAAGGGTTCGCCGGAGGCGATCATGATTTGTTCGCGGACAATGTCCATACCGGTAATCAATTCAGTGACCGGGTGCTCTACTTGCACACGGGTATTCATTTCAATGAAATAGAATTCGCCATCCTGATAGAGGAATTCAAATGTGCCTGCGCCGCGATAACCGATATCAACGCAGGCTTGTGCACAACGGCTGCCGATACGATCACGCATTTCCTGGGTAATGCCGGGTCCTGGCGCTTCTTCGATAACTTTTTGATGGCGTCGTTGCATGGAGCAATCGCGTTCACCAAGATATATCGCATTGCCATGCTCGTCGGACAGCACTTGGATTTCAATGTGACGGGGGTTCTCCAGATATTTTTCCATATACACGGTGCTGTTGCCGAAGGCAGTACCTGCTTCGGTTCGCGTCAAAGAAATGGAGTTCAACAGTGCGGCTTCGGTATGCACGACACGCATGCCACGGCCGCCACCGCCGCCGGCTGCTTTGATAATGATCGGATAACCAATCTTGCTGGCTACACGTAAGGTTTCTGCATCATCTTCACCCACCGGGCCGTCTGAACCAGGTACGGTGGGCACACCGGCTTTTTTCATGGCTTCGATTGCCGAGATCTTGTCGCCCATCATGCGGATGGTTTCCGGACGTGGACCGATAAAAATAAAGCCGCTTTCCATCACGCGTTCGGCAAAATCGGCGTTTTCAGACAGGAAGCCATAGCCAGGGTGAATCGCCTGTGCATCGGTGACTTCAGCGGCACTGATCACGGCGGGTATATTCAGGTAACTTTCCGTGGAACGGGCCGGGCCGATACAGACGGATTCATCTGCCAGACGTACATGTTTCAAGGTGCGATCCGCTTCGGAATGAACGGCGACGGTTTTAATGCCCAATTCGCGGCAGGCACGCAGGATACGCAGGGCAATCTCGCCGCGATTAGCTATGAGAATTTTTTCAATCATAAAATCAGTTATAAACCTTTAGCGCAAATGTATGGAACTGCATTTATCCCATTACGGGATGCTGCAAGGTATGGCGAAGAGTTTAATGACATCGTCAGCCTGTATGCAGACATGCAGTTATTATTCGATTACGAACAACGGCTGGTTATATTCCACCGGTTGGCCATTTTCGACCATGATTGCTTTAATCGTGCCGGATTTGTCCGCTTCGATTTGATTCAGCAATTTCATCGCTTCGATGATGCATAAGGTATCGCCGGCTTTGACGCTGGAACCGACATCCACAAAGGCTTTGGCACCGGGCGAGGCTGAGCGATAAAAAGTACCAACCATAGGCGAACGCATTACGTGACCGGTAATTTCCTGCTCGGCACTGCCCCCGTTCGCTTTGGATGCCGCGCTAGCTACAGGTGCTGCGGGTGCGGCAACTGGCGGCGGCTGTGCGTACATCGGTGCAGCCATCATTTGTGGGACGTTAGGGTGCTGGCGACTGATACGGACTGTCTCCTCACCTTCACGAATTTCGATCTCGGCAATACCGGATTCTTCCAGCAGTTCGATCAGTTTTTTGACTTTGCGTATGTCCATGTTGTTTTGCTCGCTCTAGTAACGTTATTTTGGCAGACGGGCCATGGCGGCTTGCAGTGCCAGCGCATAACCCTGTGGTCCCAAGCCGCTGATGACGCCAACGGCCAGGTCAGAAAAATAGGAATGACGTCGAAATTGCTCCCGTGCGTAGACATTGGACAGGTGTATTTCGATAAAAGGGATTTTTACCGCAGCCAGCGCATCACGTAAGGCCACGCTGGTATGGGTAAAGGCGGCCGGATTGATAATAATGAAGGCCACGCCCCGATCTTGTGCCTGTTGTACGGCATTCACCAATTCATGCTCGGCGTTACTTTGCAGGTGTTGGAGCCGATGTCCGGCTGCTGCAGCAAGTGACTCCAGTTCGGTATTGATTGCTGCCAGCGTTGTCGAACCATAGTGTTCAGGCTCTCGCTGTCCCAGCAAATTGAGATTCGGTCCATTCAGAACCAATAATTCAGCCATGCAGTGTGTGACTAACCTTGTAAGTAGATCGCAGCAAGTTAATGGATTTTATAATCAATTTGCTGCATTCGGTTATTTGTGGGGCGATTTTCTCTTAATACCGGATAAAAGTCCAGCCATAGACGGTTCTAGGGCTGAATTACCCGAATTTGGCTACCGGATCGCCGAAAATAGCGTTTTTCTATGAAATAGAGGGGGGTTGACTTTATAACAGTGGCTTTATCAGGTTTTCGCCCTTTGCATAGCTCAATTCACCAGAGATGGTGTGTCGAATGATTCCCTGACGATCCATGATCACGCTATAAGGCAGGGCGCCCAACTGATTACCGTACTCCTGGCTCAAGCCAATGCCTTCCTGTTCTGCAAGTAAAATCGGGTAATCGATTCCTAACGGATCGATAAAGGCACTAACCGCATCCTTGGTATCCAGTGCGACGCCAACAATTTCAAATCCTTTGGCTTGATAGGCTGCGCGTAATTGCATCAACGCCGGCATTTCCTTAACACAGGGAGGACACCAGGTTGCCCAAAAATTCACGATCACCACCTTGCCATTCCACTCGTTGCTATTACGCGGTTTCCCCTGCAAGTCGATCAGATTGAATGCCGGGTGTGGTTTACCGATTACCGCTTCGCCTTGATTGGGGAAAGGTACGCTTGCCGAGGTAGTTGCTGCATTTACCTTTTCGCTTGCAGGGTTGAGAAAAAAACGTGAGGCGGCAATGCCGGCGGCGAGACCGCCGACGGCGAAAAGGACTAGCAGAGTCTTGTTGGCCATAACGATTATTTTAATTTTTTAATACTTGATTGATGCGCGCAATGAACTTGGCTGAATCCATCGAACCAACGATGCGAAAATCACGCATCTCGTTGCCATCTTTACCAAAAAACAGAATGGCCGGTGGGGCGAGTACACCGACCTTGCCTAAAAGTTCTTTATCGGCATCATCGGATTTGGTGACGTCTGCTTGTATCAATACAAAATCAGCTAACAAACTCTGTACTTGCGGATCGGAGAACACGTAATCCTCGAATTGTTTGCAGTAGGTGCACCAGTCAGCATAGAAATCCATCATGATGTAACGATTGGTTGATTTGGCCAAATCGATTTCGCGGTGTAAATCCGCCGCGGTCTTGACGTGTTTAAAGCCCAACTTGGCTTGTGGATGGGTGGTGCTACCTGAAATCAGTGACGAACCATGTAATGGATCATTCACGTTACGCGCACCAGTCAAACCACCTAACATCACAAAGCCACCGTAGATGATGAAGACCAGCCCCAGGCCTTTCCATAATTTGGACCAGCCGCTGGCACCGTCTTTAAGCGGTTGCAACGCGCCCATGTAAATACCGGCAACGATTAACAACGTCGCCCAGGTCAGCATGATCACCATCGGAGAAATAAAGCTGACGCGTTCGAGCATCATGATGCCGATCGCCAGCAGTATCACGCCGGCGGCATATTTAACGGTATCCATCCAACCGCCAGCTTTGGGCAGGAATTTACCGCCGGTGGTGCCCACGACTAATAACGGTAAGCCTAAGCCATTGCCCAACACAAACATCGACAGGAAGCCCAGGAGTGCATTGCCTTCTTTGGAGGCAATGGTTAAGGCACCGATGATAACCGGACCAGCACATGGTCCGATGATCAGTGCTGACAAGACACCCATGACAGCAACACCAAGTAAATTGCCGCCTTGTTGTTTGTTACTGACTTCACTGAGTTTGCCTTGCAACGCAGCGGGCATCTGAATGGCATAGAAACCAAACATCGACAGCGCGAGTAACACAAACAGAACTGCAAAGGGGATCAGTACCCAGGGGCTTTGAAAATACGATTGAATATTCACGGTCTTGGCGACCACGGCTACCAACGCACCGATGACACCGAAGGTGAGTGCCATGGACTCAACATAGATCAATGACAACATAAACGCGCCGCGGGTCGTGATCGTGTGGCCCTGTCCGACAATGATGCTGGAGAGAATCGGAATCATGGGGTACATACAGGCAGTAAATGCCAGCGCCAGTCCGCCCAGGAAGAAATACAGGAATATTTCCAGCCATTTGCCTTTTGCCAGCACACGCGCTGTTTCATCCTGTGGCGTTGTGTTTGCGGTTGCTGCTTGCGGCGGGAGGGATTCGGAAGTTGCTCCTGTTCCCTTTGATAACTCAACGGTTAATGGTCGTTTCTGTGGTGGATAGCAAATGCCAAGTTTCTCTGCACAACCCTGACCGTGTGCGATGAAATTAAATGTCACCGCAGCGCCACTGGTATTACTAAATGGTACATCTATCGCGACATGTTCCATATAGACTTCGACTTCACCTTCTTTACCGTCCGGGGTGATGCCATGATGCATTTTGCCCGCAGGGATCTGTGGTTTACCCAGCGTGACTCCTGGTGTCGTTGATTCGAAATTGAATTTATCGCGATACATGTAGTAATCATTGGCGATGGTCCAGGTGACACGGATGGTCTTGTCATCTTGCACAATCGCATTAACGGCAAAGGCCTGTTCAGCAGGCAGTGGGCCATCATTGGTTGCTAAGCCGAGTTGTTGATTTAAACTCTTCAGGCTGCTGATAGCGGTGCCACTGCTGGCAGCTGCAGTCTTTAATATAAGCGTCTTGTTACGTTTTTGCGGTGGATAGCAAATGCCAAATTTCTCGGAACAGCCTTGCGACTTGCCGATGAGTTCAAGATTATTTAGTTTGCTATCAGTGCGAGTAATCGGCAGATCAATACTGACCTTGTTGAAATACACATCCACCTGACCTTCCTTGCCATCGGGTGTTAAACCGGTATGTTTGGTCGCGGCTGGAAATTTTGCTTTGCCCAGTGTGACTCCGGGCGTGGCAGACTCGAATTTAAATTTATCCAGATACAGATAATAGCCTTCGGCGATCGTCCAGGTGGCACGAATCGTTGTGTCATTGATCACTTGTGCGTCAAAGCGGAACGCTTCTTCGGGCATCAGCGGTTCTTCGGCATGTGCTGACACACTCAACAACACCAGCAACAGCGCAACACTGCGCGAGACAAATTTCATCATGGCTTTATCGACTCCGTAATCCAATTTAAATAAGGGGTGTAACCGTGGCTAATGGGCAGTGCGATCATCTCCGGGACGTCATAACTGTGCAATGTGCGTATGCACTGTTCTACTGCAGCCAGACAGGCCAATTCGGTTTTGACAATCAATAAGACCTCATTGGTGCGTTCAAGCTTGCCAGCCCAGCGAAAAATCGAACGTACCTCAGGAAGAATGCTGACACATGCAGCATGTCTTTCTTCTATCAACGCCGCTGCAATGCGCTCAGCCAGCGGCATGTCCGGGCAGCTGGTCATCACTAAATGGTATGAGCGTGTGCATGAGTCCATAGCTTTGGGACGGCATTATATATAAAAGTCAGGAATTACTCGGTTTTGTTTATGGTGCAGTTGAAATACGGCTTGTGAATCCTTATTCACCGGTCTGTTCAGGCATCCTATAGAGGTGCTTGACAGTCTGGGTGAGGTGGTTATCATTAGCACTCGCCACAGGGGAGTGCTAATAAGTATCCCTGTTGCTCACACCAATACACACTTATCTTGTTGTTTTTAATGAATTTGCCAAGGAGAACCAGGAATGAATATTCGTCCGTTACATGACCGTGTCATCGTGCGCCGCCTCGAAGAGGAACGTAAAACCGCCGGAGGCATTGTGATTCCGGATACCGCCACCGAAAAACCTGTGCAGGGTGAAGTGGTTGCCGTGGGTAAAGGTAAGGCGTTGGATAACGGTCAGACCCGTCCCCTTGATGTGAAAAAGGGTGACAAAGTGCTGTTCGGCAAATTTGCCGGTAGCGAAGTCAAAGTCGACGGCAAGGATCTGTTGGTCCTGCGCGAAGAAGACATCATGGGCGTGCTGGAATAAACACCGTCCCAATTTATCCCGTCCTACACAAGTTCTAGCTAAAAGAGGAATTTAATCATGGGTGCTAAAGAAGTCCGTTTTTCTGATGATGCACGTCGCCGCATGCTGGCTGGCGTGAATGTACTGGCCAATGCCGTCAAAGTGACGCTGGGTCCCAAAGGTCGTAACGTGGTGCTCGAAAAGAGCTTTGGCGCACCGACGATCACCAAAGACGGTGTATCGGTTGCCAAAGAGATCGAATTAAAAGACAAGTTTGAAAACATGGGTGCGCAGATGGTGAAGGAAGTTTCCTCGCAAACCTCTGACGTGGCCGGTGACGGTACCACTACCGCAACCGTGTTGGCGCAATCGATTCTGGTCGAAGGCATGAAGGCTGTTGCAGCCGGCATGAATCCGATGGATTTGAAACGTGGTATCGATAAAGCGGTTGTTGCTGCAGTAGAAGAACTGAAGAAATTGTCCAAGCCCTGCTCGGATAACAAGGCGATTGCCCAAGTCGGCTCCATCTCTGCCAATTCCGATTCGAATATCGGTGACATCATTGCTAACGCGATGGGCAAAGTTGGTAAGGAAGGCGTGATTACAGTTGAAGAAGGTACAGGCCTTGAAAATGAATTGGACGTGGTTGAAGGTATGCAGTTCGATCGCGGCTATCTGTCTCCGTACTTCGTCAACAATCAACAGAACATGAGCTGCGAACTGGAAAGCCCGATGATTCTGTTGAACGACAAGAAGATCAGCAACATTCGCGAAATGCTGCCAGTGCTCGAAGCCGTTGCCAAATCCGGCAAACCTTTACTGATTATTTCTGAAGATGTTGAAGGTGAAGCATTAGCGACACTGGTTGTAAATAACATTCGTGGTATCGTTAAAGTCGCTGCAGTAAAAGCCCCTGGCTTTGGTGATCGTCGCAAGGCCATGTTGCAAGACATCGCTGTATTGACCGGTGGTACCGTGATCTCTGAAGAGCTCGGCCTGTCGCTGGAAAAGGCTACCCTGAATGATTTAGGTAGCGCCAAACGTGTGATCGTTTCCAAGGAAAATACCACCATCATCGACGGTGCTGGCAAGGCTACCGATATTGAAGCCCGCGTTAAACAAGTGCGTGCGCAGATTGAAGAAACCTCGTCTGACTATGATAAGGAAAAACTGCAGGAACGCGTGGCCAAGTTGGCTGGCGGTGTGGCAGTAATCAAAGTCGGTGCTGCTACCGAAGTGGAAATGAAAGAAAAGAAAGCCCGCGTTGAAGATGCGCTGCATGCAACTCGTGCCGCCGTTGAAGAAGGCGTGGTACCTGGCGGTGGCGTAGCGCTGATTCGTGCCGTGCAAGCCATCAAGAAACTCAAAGGTGACAACCACGATCAAGACATCGGTATGAATATTGCGCGTCGTGCGATGGAAGAACCGCTGCGTATGATCGTCGAAAACGCCGGTGATGAGTCTTCGGTTGTCGTTAACAAGGTGATGGAAAGCAAAGGCTCGTTTGGATACAACGCTGCTACCGGTGAATACGGCGATATGATCGAAATGGGTATTCTGGATCCGACCAAGGTGACCCGGTCAGCGTTACAAAATGCCGCCTCGGTTGCCGGTCTGATGATCACCACCGAAGCCATGGTGGCGGATATTCCAGTTGAAGATAAAGGCGGTCATGGCCATGGTGCGCCCGGTGGCATGGGCGGTATGGAAGGCATGATGTAATCGTTCTTCCGACGCTAAGTCTGCTTAATAAAAACCCCCACGTGATGAGCGTGGGGTTTTTTTATGTAACTTTAGTTACATTAAATCCATTTAATTTTTCTCCTGCCCACATCAAAAACTTCCCATTAGTCTCTATGGGTGATAAATTCGCCCGGTCTTAATAATATTTTAATTATTAATTAAGATATTCTTCATTATATTAATAATTATATTAGTAATTACTAAAAAAGCTGTAGTTGATGGGCAGTACGCAATTTGAAAGCCATCGCTATAGGTAAAAAACCAACCACGTGGAGGAACGATGACATACACGCAAAAAACTCCCTGGACACTGATAATAGGCATCATCATGTTAGCTTTCGGCTATATGGTGCAGGCCGGTGTCCTGGACCCCCTGATCCATATGCTGCATACCTCAAAGTATGTTGGCAAACCCGGTGCACCGGGTGAGATGATAATGATGCCATTTGTGTGCGGCATCATTGCTATCGTTGTCGGTCTTTGGCAGATGGCGGTAAAGCCAAAAGAAGGTAATTTAGATTACTACTTGTCCACAGTCGGTGGTGTGATGTTCATTTTACTCATCGCCTTTTTCGTGAAATGGGGTTTTGACCCATTGATGCACGCGTGGGGTAAAGCGGCAGAAGGCGCTATGAAGGATGCCAAACTGGACTGGGCATTTGATTTTGCCAAAGTCATGAACCTGAACTATGTGGTGATGGGTATTCTGGCTGGTATCATCGTCGTGAATGTGTTCAAGGTACCCGACTGGGCAGCCAATGGCGTACGTTTGTCACGTCTTGGCCTCAAAACCGGTGTGATTCTTCTGGGTGTGCTGTATAGCTGGGGTGAATTGGCGAATCTGGCTGGTCTGTCGATTATTCTGATTGCCGTCTTCGTATTAGGTTCTGTCGGCATGGTGTTATGGATGGGTGCGCGCCGGAATATTCCGAATTCCATGGGTGGGGTGTTATCTGCAGGTATGGGTGTCTGTGGTGTATCTGCCACGGTTGCTTCAGCGCCGGTGGTCAACGCCAAATCCACGGAAATTGCCTACACCATCGGAACCATCCTGCTGTGGGGTGTGTTGATGATGTTCATCTTCCCCATCGTTGGGAAAGCAATGGGCATGAATCCCACGCAGTTTGGTGCTTGGGCTGGTACCGGTATCCTGAATTCTGCACAAGTTGCCGGAGCGGCATTGGCGTTCGAACCGAACGGTATCGACACACTGAAGGTAGCTGAGATATTCAATATCACTCGTATCTTGTTCCTGCCCATCATCGTGTTGTGGCTGGCGGTTTGGTATGTGAAACGTGAATCCACCGGTGAGAAAGTGGAACTCAGCAAGGTAATTTTCGCCAAGTTCCCCTTGTTCGTGCTGGGATTCATCGTGATGTTTGTGTTGGGCTCAACCGGCATGTTTGCACCGGAACATCACTATAAGGGCAAATACTTCGATAACAGCGATAAAGTGATGACTGAAACCAAAGATGGCAAGGTCAAAAGTAAACTCTTGAAAGATGATCAAGTAGCGTTACTCAAAGCAGAACTCGATAAGGTGCAGGAAGCCGACCGAAAAGTAGCCTTACAGAATCTGATCGACAATAAAAAAGTTATGTCTATCGAAGATGATGTCAAGATTCGCGGTATTACCAATGCGAAAGTCCTTTCGAAAGAAGCGACCCATGTGCTGAAAGAGTCGCATAAGGCGGTCTATCACACCGCACCGAAGATCGGGAAGTTCCGTAACTTGATTGCCTGGTTCTTTACCTTCGGTCTGATCGGACTTGGTATGCAGATCACCATGGCCTCCATCAAACAAGCTGGCGGTCATCCGTTGATCATTGGCTCGGTGGTGGGTTCCGTCAAGGCGATAGGCGCGCTGGTCGTGGTCTTGCTTTTCGTCAAAGAAATCGTCTGATTAATGCGAGGTAAATGTCATGAAAGATAAATTTGATCGAGGTACGGCATTAACGATCTTCCGTAATGATCGCTTGGAAGATCTTGGAGCACTGGTGATATCACTGATCCTGGCTGCTCTGGTGTATATGTTTGTTTAACTAAAGTACGACTCTGAACGCCCCGGTGGTCTTACGGCCACTGGGGCTTCTTTTTGCCATACAGAAGGGCCAAATCATGTTGAAAGTAAAACATATTCTATTGGCCAGCCACGATACCGATGGAGCGCACGCGGCGGAGAAACTGGCCTATACATTTTGTAACACCGATACGATCTTGCATCACCTGATTGTTGTGCCGGATTTCTGGAAAGGCACCATGGGAGATGACTGGTTGAATAATGCGTCCACCCGAGAGACATTCGGTAATTATCTGGAATCTCAGTTGGAGCAGGAAGTTCGCGCCCACATAAAACGCATGCTGCAAGAAACCGGGCAGAGTAAGATCACCTATGAATATGAAATCGTACAAGGGAAGCCCACCGAATGCCTGATAACGTGTGCTGCAAAAGGTCCCGTGGATTTGATCGTGATGGGTTCGCATCGTCCCAAAGCTAAAACCGGATTAAACTCACGCATGCTGGATGACAGTATATTCAGAGAGATTCATGTGCCGCTGTTGGTTGCACCCTATCCACATGACTAATCCGGTTAGCGAACAGACGGCATCAGAGCAGAGGCCACCAATTGATTCCAGTGATGCGGCCTGGGTTAGTATTCCAACACCTCTGACACCGGCAGAACTGGCAGTGGTCTGTCAGGATGTTGAGGCGTTGTATCGTCTCAATCCATATTATGTATTCAAACAATTTAATCAGACTGGCGCCAACAACTGGTATGCTGATTTTGAGAACCATAGTAACCAAACAAACTTGCAGACTAATTTGGTGGTGTCGCAGGAAAGCGTGCCAGGGTTAACAGTGCAATACGATCACGGAATTAAAAAACGTACGGTGTTTACAATCGAACCGACTATCTCCGGTAGCAAATTGATCTTGACCGATGATTACGAAGTTCTGTCGCCAACAGAACGTGAACAGCATCTGGAAGAAGTAGATAAAAGTCTTGCCGCCTGGGGTGAAACGTTGCGTTTGTATTGTCTACGGTTGAAGCGCTGGTCCTGGTTGCCAGGATGGAGATGGTATATTCGTCGAGTGTGGATACCAATGAAACCGGCATCACGGCGAATTGTTTGGTTGTTGTGTGTTATTACGTTTGTTGAATTTTTATTTTTCCTGTTTGTCTTGATGATTTACCAGATTGAGCATTCTTAATTATTGTTCTTCACAAGAAATAAATATTTGTTGTCAAGAGATACATAAAGTGAAACGAATATTTTATTTCGAAACTTAATTTCCGCTTAAGATCCTCTTTTAAGTTTTTTTTCATGATGCTTCCCATTTTTTTTTCTGGGTGGTAGATTCGGTTCGCCTATAAGAATGATTAATACAAATAGAAATATTAGAAATAACTAATAGACCGTCATGAGGCGATGGCGGAATTTTACTAACCACCTGAGGAGGTCATTATGTCCGTTCAAGCAATGGGCTCAGCGTCGGGAAAAGATAGCTTTTTGGCGCGTTTGCCAGGGGCGATTCCAGGACTTGCGCTGATTGTTATTACGTTAGTAATTATCAAAGGTTATCCAGGTATGGATATTTTCGGTTTCAAGGGGATTGAAGCCTGGATGAAAACTGCTGTGCTGTTTGGAACAAAAGGCTGGCTGGTGCAGGTTACCCATTTGAATTATATCTTGTTGGGAATTCTCGCTGGCATGCTTTACCGGAATGTGATTTTTAGCGGAACCATACCGGCGGTTTTATCCGATGGATTTAAACTGGCGCGTTTGATGATCAAGACCGGTATCATCATGCTGGGCTCGCTCTACACTGTGCAGGCCATTGTGCAATTAGGTTCGATGGCAATCTTCCTGATTGGTGGATTCGTCGTAATGACCATCGTAATGGTGTTGTGGTTAGGTAAAGTAATGGGTCTGGATCGTTCCATGACCGGTGTCCTTGCCAATGCCTTGTCGATTTGCGGTGTGAGTGCGGCGGTTGCCACCTCACCTGCGGTTGAAGCCAAAGGAGCACAAGTTGCGTATGCCATTGCGACCATTTTGGGTTTTGGTATTCTCACCATGTTTATCAGCCCGTTCATTGGTCATGCGTTAGGTTTGACGGATCTGCAATACGGTGCCTGGGTAGGTACCGGTATTCTGAACTCCGGTCAGGTTCTGGCGGCATGTTTGGCATTTAACCCGAATGTTGCACCAGGCACCGCAGTTTCTGTCGGTGAAATCTGGAACATCATGCGTGTTATATCCATCCCGTTTGCCGTCTTTGCCGTAACGGTTTGGTACTGGGCAGGACAAACCAGCGGCACTTCAGCGCAGAAAAAATCGCTGGGTACCTTACTGGTGGAAAAATTCCCGGTGTTCGTCCTTGGTTTCATGGCAATGGTACTGCTGACCAGCTTCGGCGCATTTGGCGATGCCGGTATTAAAGGCGGACCTCCTGCCTCAGCCACGATCAAAATGTTGCGGGATGTGATGCAGTGGGTATTCGGTTTCGGCCTGGTTGGTTTGGGTGCCTATATCGATATCAAAGAGCTGGCTCGCGCCGGTGGTACTCCACTGAAGATCGGTTTACTCGTTGGTGTCACCAAGTACGTATTGGCACTGGTCGTGGTATTCCTGATTAAAGACTATCTCGTCGCAATCTAATTTGAGGAGAACGAACATGGCAACAAACGAAAAAGTGGGTAGTGAAACCATGGGCAGTGCTGATGCAAAAAGCAAAATGACACTGTTCAAGGATGATCGTAGTGAAGATTGGGGCGCAATTATCGTTTCCATTCTCATTGTGGCAGTCATTGTCGTCATAAACATGAAATAGGTGATCATGATGAAGCATATCGTTGTAGCAGTAGATGGTTCAGAGGTTTCTGCTGCGGCGATTGAGCAGGCTGTAACGGTCGCCCGTCAGCGTCACATGACGCTGGCGGGCGTTTTTGTTATCGACGGCAACTGGCCGGATTACATTGGTAATGACTGGCAATCATCCAAAGGTGCGCGGCAGGGCTTTCTGGACTACATGCGGGCAGAACAGGAAGCACAGGCACAAGCCGCTCAAACGCAGTTTGAAGAAGCGGTAGGTCAATCGGTGCCGCAATCGCAGTTCACGGTGCTGGCGGGCGATCCGACAGATATCTTGAGCAAGCTTGCCTCAGAACCGGAAACAGAACTGTTGGTCACCAGCAAACGGGTGTTCCAGGTGAGTGGCCGGCCCAGTCTCAAGGGGCTAGCCAAGACCCTGGTCAAACGTGCGACACAACCGGTACTCTTCACACCATAATTACACCACAGGCTACTTTTACGCCGCCATTCATGGCGGCGTTCTTTAATATTGCCTATCATCGGGTTTCATCGTCCAGGACCCGATTTTGTATGGCTATTAATTCTGATTTCCTGCCCCCACAGCTGCGTGAGAATTTTCTAAACGCATGGCAGCAATGGAATGATCAATCAGCGGATATCAACCTTCAGGCACAAACATTAGCTCAGTTGCCACGCGTATGGGCCTGCAGCGATTTCGTCTTGCAGGCCTGCCTGCGCTACCCCGCTTTATTGCAGGAGTTGCAGGACAGTGGTGATCTGCATCGTGTCAGGGATTCACAGGAATACGCGCAACAACTGACGCAATCTCTTCATTCAATTACTGATGAGCCCGGGTTGAAGAAGGCGCTGCGCCAATTCCGACGGCGCGAAATGGTACGTATCCTTTGGCGCGATTTTTCTAACCAGGCGGAGTTAGCCGAGACCTTGCGCGATCTGTCAGGTTTGGCTGAGGCCTGTATCGATCAATCCTTACAAATACTCTATCGCTGGCAATGCCAGAGTCTGGGTATACCTATGAATAATAAACAGGAACCTCAGCAGCTTGTAGTATTGGGCATGGGCAAACTCGGCGGTGGCGAACTTAATGTCTCCTCCGATGTGGATTTGATCTTTGCGTATTCCGAAGAAGGACAAACTCAGGGTGGTACACGTGCGCAGGATAATTTCGAATTCTTTCTGCGCCTGGGGCAACGTCTCATTCAGGTATTAAATCAAACTACCGAGGATGGTTTTGTGTTTCGGGTTGATACGCGACTGCGGCCATTTGGCGATAGCGGTCCATTGGCGCTGAGTTTTGACGGCATGGAAAATTATTACCAGATCCACGGTCGTGAATGGGAACGCTATGCGCTAATCAAGGCGCGCGTTGTTGGCGGCGATTATGCTGCCGGTGCAGAATTGCTGCAGCGTCTGCGGCCGTTTGTTTATCGCCGTTATCTGGATTTTGGTTCCTATGAATCCCTGCGTGAACTCAAAATCATGATTGCAAAAGAAGTCAGTCGCAAAGGTATGGAGCATAACGTCAAACTGGGTGCCGGCGGGATTCGTGAAATTGAATTTATCGGACAGGTATTTCAATTAATTCGTGGTGGCCAGGATCGTCGTCTGCAACAACGACAATTATTTCCGGTTTTGGATTATTTGCAAGCCAGTGATCTATTGCCGGAGTTTGTTGTTGGTCAATTAAAAGCAGCCTATATTTTTTTACGCAATACGGAACATCGTATTCAAGGCTATGCTGATCAGCAAACGCATAATCTGCCACAGGATGATCTTGGCCAACTACGTTTAGCGTTTGCCATGGGATTCGACGATTGGCCGAGCTTCAGTCATGTTCTGACACAGTATCGAACCCAGGTGCATGAACACTTCGAGCAGGTATTTGCCGCGCCGCAGTCCGCAGTTACGAATACCGCAGTGGATGAACAAGTTACCTTGTTATGGTCAACCGCAACGCTGGAGGATCGCGATACGGCGCTGACACTCGTGCAAAAACTTGGTTTTGCCGACAGCGCCGCAGTCTTGCAGCGGTTACAAAGTATGCGTTCAGGTCGTGCCTATTTGACCGCCTCCGCACGCGGGCAAAGTCGTCTCGATCGCATCCTGCCGTTATTGATCGGCGCCACGTTACAACAAGATACCCCTGATGTGGCGTTGGCCCGCAGTCTGGAAGTGATTGAAGCGATTCTGCGCCGCACAGCTTATCTGGCTTTGCTGGAAGAGCATCCCATGGCACTGTCACAGTTGGTGAAACTGTGTGCTGCCAGTCCCTGGATAACAAATTATCTCGCGACTCACCCGATCCTGTTGGATGAGCTGCTGGATCCGCGCAATCTGTATACGCCCGCACTGCGTGAATCGCTGGCAAGCCAACTTGAGCAGCGGCTGGCCGATGTGGATCCGGCAGATGAAGAACGTATTCTGGATTCCTTGCGCCATTTCAAGCATGCCCAGGTGCTGCGCGTCGCAGCAGCGGATATCGGCGATGCCTTGCCCGTGATGAAAGTCAGTGATCACTTAACCTGGATAGCTGAAGTAGTCCTGGTGCAGGTCTTGCGATTGGCATGGGAACATATGGTGGCAAAGCATGGCTGCCCGCCGGCTACCCAACTGGACGGGGCAAGCATGGGATTTGCCATCGTCGGCTATGGCAAACTGGCTGGCCTGGAGTTGGGTTATGGCTCTGATTTGGATTTAGTCTTTATATATAGGGCAGCGGCGGCGGATGTGTATACCAACGGGGAGAAACCACTGGCGATTCCCGTTTTTTATGCCCGCCTGACGCAGCGATTACTGCATATTCTGACGACACTGACGCCAGCAGGCGTGTTGTATGACGTCGACGTACGGTTGCGTCCTGATGGTGCCAGTGGCTTATTGGTGACGACTATCGAGGCTTTTGCCGAGTACCAGACCAATAAGGCCTGGACCTGGGAGCATCAGGCATTGGTACGAACCAGGGTCGTTGCTGGAGATGGGTTATTAGCCGAGGAATTTAGCCGTATTCGTACGCAAGTGCTGACACGGGAGCGAGATCGTGCCGTACTGCTGCAAGAGGTGCGTGAGATGCGGCAAAAGATGCGCGAAAATCTTGATAAGACCCAGCCTGGCGAGTTTGATCTGAAACAATCCCCTGGTGGTATCGTCGATATTGAATTTATGGTGCAATACGCGATTCTGGCCTGGGCCCATCAGTACCCGGAATTAGTGCGATTTACTGATAATATACGGCAGCTGGAGGGCTTGGCTGCCTGTGGCGTGATGACTCAGGCCGCTGCCGATTTTCTGAGTGAGGCCTATCGTGCCTATCGGACCCGGCAGCATCGGCTCAAGCTGCAGGAGTTGCCAGCGATGGTCACGCCGGACGAGGTGGCTGGCTGGAGTGACAGTGTTATCCAGCGTTGGAATGAATTAATGACGGGGGCCTGAAGGTTCTCATGCACAAGTAATGATGAGGTAAATGTTGTATGTCGATGTCGGATCGTGATGGAGTTATCTGGTATGACGGTAAGCTGGTGCCGTGGCGTGATGCCCAAACCCATGTGTTGACCCACACCCTGCATTACGGGATGGGCGTGTTCGAAGGCGTGCGTGCCTATAAAACCGATCGCGGCACCGCGATCTATCGCTTACAAGCGCATACCGATCGGTTATTCCGCTCGGCGCATATCCTGGGCATGGATATTCCCTATGACAAAACCACCATCAATGAGGCAACGCGTGCTGCCGTGCGCGAAAACAAACTCGACTCGGCCTATATCCGCCCGATGTGTTTTTATGGCAGCGAAGGCATGGGTTTGCGCGCCGACAATCTCAAGGTACATGTGATCGTTGCTGCCTGGCAATGGGGTGCCTATCTGGGTGAAGACGGTCAGAAACGCGGTATACGTGTACGTACTTCCAGTTTCAATCGCCATCATGTCAATGTCACCATGTGCCGTGCCAAGGCGAATGGCCAGTATATGAATTCAATGCTGGCATTGCGTGAAGCATTGAATTGCGGTTGTGATGAAGCCCTGTTGCTCGATACCGAAGGTTATGTCGCCGAAGGTTCCGGTGAGAATATTTTTATTATTCGCGATGGCGTGATCTACACGCCGGATGTGACTTCCGCACTTGATGGCATTACCCGTGCGACGGTGATGCAACTGGCTAACGAGAATGGTATCAAGGTCATAGAGAAACGCATCACCCGTGACGAAGTGTATATCGCCGATGAAGCGTTCTTTACGGGTACCGCCGCCGAAGTGACCCCGATCCGCGAACTGGATGGGCGCAGTATCGGCAGTGGATCACGCGGACCGATTACCGAAAAACTGCAAGCGCAATATTTCGATGTGGTGTATGGCCGCAGCGCTAAACATACCGATTGGCTCACCCTGGTGAAATAATTATGGAAAAGCAACCATTACCTGCAAACACACAAAAACGCTATCAAGTGACGCGCAAGGATTTACCGTTACACTGTCCAATGGACGACATGGCATTGTGGAATTCGCATCCGCGCGTTTATTTGCCGATCGAAGACAAAGGCGTGGCGCGTTGTCCTTATTGTGGCGCGGTGTACGAGTTGCAGGGTTTTAATTCACAACACGGGAAATAAACTTGCACCGCGACATTCCGGATTTTACCAAGGCCAATGTATTGGTGATCGGCGACTTGATGCTGGATCGCTACTGGCATGGTGATACCTCACGCATCTCACCGGAGGCACCGGTGCCGGTGGTATTGGTGAACGGTGCGGAAGAACGCGCTGGCGGTGCCGGTAACGTTGCACTGAACATTGCCGCGCTGGGTGCGGCAACCCAGGTATTGGGATACACCGGTGCAGATGATGCCGCCCAATCATTACAGGCGATCTTGCAAAGCGCCGGCATTGAATGTCTGTTTGAACAACTTGATGCCGGCAAGACAATCACCAAGTTACGTGTACTGAGTCGACACCAGCAACTGATCCGCCTGGATTTTGAAGATGGTTTTTACGACGCGGCGCACGACAAGTTGCTGGCACGTGCGAGTAAGGCGATGGCCGGGGCCCGTGCCGTGGTGCTATCCGATTACGGTAAAGGCACCTTGCGCCAGGTACCACAATTAATTGCCGCCGCACGCATGCAGAAACTGCCGGTGTTGGTTGATCCCAAAGGCACGGATTTTGAGCCGTACCGTAATGCCACCTTGATTACCCCCAATATGCATGAATTCGAGGCCGTGGTCGGTCGGTGCAGTAACGATGCACAGATTGTTGAAAAAGGCATGGCGTTAATTGAGAAAATTAATCTCGAAGCACTGTTGGTGACGCGTAGTGAAAAAGGCATGACGCTGTTGCGACGGGGTGCGGCACCGTTGCATTTGCCGACGCATGCCCGTGAAGTGTTTGATGTCACCGGTGCCGGTGATACGGTGATTGCGACCTTAGCCGCCGCACTGGCTGCTGGCGTACCACTGGATGAAGCGACGACACTGGCCAACTTTGCCGCTGGGGTGGTGGTGGGCAAACTCGGTACAGCCACGGTATCTCCAGAAGAGCTGCATTACGCCATGCGCGAGGAAACGCCATTACAGCGTGGTGTTATCGCTGAGGAGTTGTTAGTAAAATTGGCGGAGCAGGCCAAATTGCAAGGCCAGACGGTGGTTATGACCAATGGCTGTTTCGATATTTTACATCCCGGCCATGTCACCTATCTGCAACAGGCGCGTAAACTCGGCGATCGCTTAATCGTGGCGGTTAATGATGATGCTTCAGTGCAGCGACTCAAGGGTAAAGATCGTCCCATTAATACGCTGGCACATCGCATGGCGGTGCTTGCCGCACTGGAGTGCGTTGACTGGGTTGTCCCATTTGGTGAGGACACGCCAGAACGGCTGATCTGCAAGGTGTTGCCGAAGATCCTGGTGAAAGGTGGCGACTATAAACCTGAACAGGTTGCGGGTGGTAAGTGCGTGATTGAAAAAGGTGGGCAAGTAAAGATTTTGAATTTTGTGGAAGGCCATTCCACATCGGACATCATCAAGAATATTTTGCAGCGTGTTTAATTAATTTACAGAGGCACAATGATTATTGTCACAGGTGGCGCCGGTTTTATCGGCAGCAACATTGTTAAAACCCTGAATGAGCGTGGCGAGCGCGATATTATCGTCGTGGATAATTTAAAGAATGGGGTTAAATTCAAAAACATTGCTGATTGCGAAATTGCCGATTTCCTCGATAAGGAAGATTTTTTGCAACGGGTAAAAAATGGCGACCGCTTTGGTAAAGTGACTGCAATATTTCATGAAGGGGCCTGCTCATCAACTACCGAGTGGGATGGCCATTACATGATGCAGAACAATTACGAATATTCCAAGACCTTGCTGCATTATTGTCTGGAATATCAGATTGCCTATTTGTATGCTTCTTCCGCATCCGTGTACGGCGCGGGCAGCGTCTTCAAGGAAATTCGTGAACATGAAGAACCGCTGAATGTGTATGGCTACTCAAAGTTTTTGTTTGATCAATATGTGCGCCGTTTGTTGCCGACCGCACAAAGTCAAATCGTTGGTTTCCGTTATTTCAATGTCTATGGCCCGCGCGAGCAACACAAAGGCAGTATGGCCAGCGTGGCATTTCATGTGAATAATCAAATCAAGGCCGAAGGTAAGGCACGTTTATTCGAAGGCTGTGACGGCTATGGTAACGGCGAGCAAAGTCGCGATTTCGTCTACGTTGGCGATTGTGTCAACGTCAATCTCTGGTTCATGGAACATGCAAATAAATCCGGCATCTTCAATTTGGGTACAGGCCGTAGTCAGCCGTTCAATGATGTCGCCAATGCAGTAATCAAATTTCACGGCCGTGGGCAAATTGATTACATTACCTTCCCTGAACACTTAAAAGGCCGTTATCAAAGTTTTACCGAAGCTGATATCGGTGCATTACGTCAGGCCGGTTACGCTGCCCCATTCAAGACGGTGGAACAGGGTGTCGCTGAGTATATGCAGTGGTTGGCAAAGAAATCAGATTAATTTCATTAAATAGTTATTGGAATATCGATTGCTTATCAGGTTTTAGCAATCCCGCGCGCGTACCAACTGGAATTCACCCGCTCTTCGTATCGACTCGACTTCCTGTCTCGACGATACGCGCGCGACATCCCTGTCGCGCTTGCGCTTGCCGAATCCCGGTTGGTGCGCGCGCACGATGGTTAGGTAAGGTTTTGTGATTTTACTGGTTGATTTGATTTGAATTTATATGCCAATAAACGCTAGTCGTATTCTGATCATCGGCCCCGCCTGGGTGGGCGACATGGTCATGGCGCAGAGCTTGTATCTCACGCTGAAACAGCATCATCCGGATTGTCAGATCGATGTGGTCGCACCAGCCTGGTCGGTGCCATTGCTGGCACGCATGCCACAGGTGCGTCGTGGCATTGAATTACCGGTAGGCCATAAACAGTTAGGTCTGGCGGCACGATGGAAATTGGGCAGAAGTCTGCGCAATGAACCTTATGACCTGGCTATCGTGTTACCGCGATCTTATAAAGCGGCACTGGTTCCCTGGTTTGCCGGGGTGCCGCGCCGTCGCGGTTATCGTGGTGAAATGCGTTATGGTGTGATCAATGACATCAGACTGCTGGATAAATCATTATTGTCCCAGACGGTACAACGGTTTGTCGCATTAGGAATCGACAGGACAGTAACTCAACCACCCGACATCCCCATGCCAGTGCTCACTATCGATTCGGCCAATCAACAGCATGTTTTGGCGTCACTGAAGTTATCACTGGATACTCCGATTGTTGCATTCATGCCCGGCGCGGAATATGGCCCGGCCAAGCAATGGCCAGTAGCGGATTTTCGTGAATTAGCACGACGCTGCGTTGAACAAAATCGTCAGGTATGGATTCTTGGATCGTCCAGGGAACATGCCCTGGGTGATGAGATTGCCCAGGGCCTGGTGAATGTTGTGAACCTCTGTGGTAAAACGGCGTTAATTGATGCGGTGGATTTGCTGGCCTTGGCAAAAGTCGCCGTCACCAATGACTCGGGCCTGATGCATATTGCGGCGGCGACGGCCGTCCCCGTCATTGCATTATATGGTTCCTCTACCCCCGCCTATACGCCACCGCTGTCGCCTAAGGCCAAGGTGATTTATCATCACCTCGCATGCAGCCCCTGTTTTGCACGGAACTGCCGTTTTGGGCACACGCAATGTCTAACTGGTATCGGTGTGGATGAGGTCGAGGCTGCGATTCATGAGATGTGGTAAATTGATGCCGCCACACACTTACGCAATAATTGTTTGCAATGGAAGTTTTAATGGCCAAGATTAGCGCATGTGTCATTTCCTTTAATGAGGAAGATAAAGTAGAAGCTTGTCTGCAAAGCCTGCAGCTTGTGGCGGATGAAATAATCATTGTTGATTCTTTGAGTACGGACAGAACCAAAGACATCGCTGCAAAATATACCGATAAAATTTATGATCAGGCGTTTCTGGGTCACATCGAGCAGAAAAATCTTGCAGTGAGCAAGGCTGGATTTGACTGGATATTGTCACTAGATTGTGATGAACGGCTATCGCCAGAATTAATCAAGTCCATTCTTGCGGTAAAGGAAAACCTACATAACGCAGATGCCTACCGCATGGCAAGGAAAACATATTACGTCTATCGTTGGCTGAATCATTGCTGGTATCCGGACCATAAGGTCAGACTGTTTGATCGTAACAAGGCAAAATGGGGCGGCGTGAATCCGCATGACAGGGTTGAGGTGGATGGTAAAAATATCCTGACATTGTCGGGAGATATTTATCACTATTCATTCGACAGCATTGCCGAGCATATCAACACGCTAAATAGTTTTACAGAAATAGGCGCCAATGAGCTTATTAAACGTGGAAAGACAGTAACAGTCATCAGTCCGTGGGGGAGAGGGATATGGACATTCCTGAAATTGTATATCGTTAAACGAGGGTTTCTGGATGGTTATGCTGGCCTGGTGGTTGCGGTATTATCGGGATTTCATGTGTTTGTGAAATATAACAAGGTGCTTTTCAAGCGCTGGCGCGGCAACGCCGGGGTTTAAATGCTATTGGATGGGCATGTTGCGCGGGAGACTAATGTTGTTACGATTTATTAGCCTAGAGAAGGTCCTGTACACATTGTTATTTCTCTTTCCGGTATTCGGAATGTTGATAAAACACTGGCTTACCATGGTATATAACGTGCTGTTTTTGCTGGGACTATATTATTTAAATAAACGTAAAATTCCTCTTACAATCTTCGAACGTAATTTTTTGATTATTTGTGTTGTGTATGTCGGGATATTTTTAATCTCCAGTGTTCTTAATGGCTGGGGAGGAATGCAGACCCGTTATCTGGAAACAGAAATACGTTTCCTGTTTATAATACCTATATATTTATTGGTAAGGGAATATCCTGATAGCTGGAAGTGGCTGTTATGGGGTAGCTTACTTACGACTGGAATGGTATTTCTTCAGTCAATGTATGAAGTATTTCTAGAAAATGCGAATTTGGCCGAAGGTGTCTACAGCAAGGTTATTTTCGGGCCATTTTCAGCATTAATTGCTTTTTGGATATTATCACTATGGCGCACCAAGTCTGCGAATGGATTTAAATTACTTGTTATAATAGGATTCTGTCTGGCTATTGTTGCGGCATTGATGTCGGGATCGCGTGGTGCATATTTCGGCATCGTGGCCATGTTTGTTACGAGTTTAATAATTTTTGTTCGAACTCGGTTGGTAATAATATTAGGTGCGCTGATGCTTATAGTTCCATTTGTTGCATATCAGCAATCATCGATTGTTAATACCGGAGTAAATAAGGCGGTTGAACAATTTAATGCGTATTTCTCCAGCAATAAATCAATTTTTATAAAAAACGTTGATACATCGGTTGGCACTCGCTTGGAAATGTGGCGTGCCGCAAAATATTTTTTCCCGGAGCACCCGATCCTGGGGATTGGTCCTGGAAACTATCAGGTTGTAGCAAAAAAATATGTCGCAGAGGGCAAGGTTGATGCGGCAATTGCACTATATCGCCATCCCCATAATGCCTTTCTGGAAGCGTTATACTCCAAGGGTATTATCGGATTGTGTTCTCTGTTACTGCTGTTATATTACCCAATGCTTTATATGATAAGAACACTGAAGCAATCGCGATCATCGGCGGTGCTGGCGATATTACACATCGTCGGTATTTCCGCCTTTTCCATGGTGGAAGCTGCCCCGATTTTAATGAATAAATACACATCGATTTTATTGATGGGGATGGCAGTCTTTATCTCGCATCATATCCAGCAATTAAAATTGACAAATGGTCAAAGTCAAATGGAAATAAAATGACAACACACCGTAACTGTATTATTTGTGAGTCACCGACAGATATCGTTGAGTATTGTCATATGCAAGGTTGCTTGTATGTGCGTTGTACTCAATGTGACCTGATTTATGTGGATCGGTTTGCAACTAATGAACAAATGATGCAGGCGTATACAGGGGGTGGATTAAAGTCATTCCGGCGGCGACTATTTGGGCCTTTGCGTAAACTGCGTAATATTTCAGGATATGCCCACTTCATGCAGCGTGCCCGCGACATTTTTAGGTCAGTGTCACAGGGGGTTTCCACCAGGCAGAATAAACGGTTTTTGGATATCGGCTGCAATAAGGGTTTTTTACTGACAGCGGCGATTGAGCAGGGTTTTGATGTGTACGGTGTTGAACTGGTTAAAGAGCTGATACGGCCGTTTAAAAATACTTACCCGCAATTTGCCGGAAATATTTCCAGCGAAAAATTCAGTGTTGCCGCGCAAGGCTTTGACGCTGACTTTTTTGATGTGATTACGGCTATCGATGTAATCGAGCACTTTGAAGATCCGATCCAGGACACTCGGAATATCTATCGAATGTTGAAGCCGGGTGGTAAATTCGTTATCCAAACACCGGATGTGGACTGCTCTCAAGCGATACAACTTGGTTGTGATTGGGGTGCCTTAAAGCCACTTGAGCATTTACATTTATTTGGCCGTAAAAACTTCCCCACGTTCGCTGCAAAAATCGGTTTCCGGGATATCAGTATTCATGACCCCTATGAAGATGCTGACGGTAATTTTATTGCGATAATGTATAAATAAGTGAGCCTGCTGGTTCAGCCATTTGACATGGCGCTAATTATTATTTTAGTAATTTACTATGCGCAATCTGTTGTGCGCAGTATTCCACATCAATTCCGGACATATCTTCCTTATCCGTTGGTGCAGATGGTGAGAACGCCAAACGCCGATCAGCCTGACTCAGGGTCTGCCAGCGCAATGCCGTTGCGGAACGACGCAACGGATAAAAACCAACCGTAGAGCGGTTCAATGCACCTGCGACGTGTAATGGGCCTGTTGAACCGCTAATAAAGAGATCTGCAAAAGCGATATGTTTGGCAAACGCAACCAAACCCTGCTCTGAGTGATAGACGGTATGTGGAATAGCCTGGAGCATTGCAGCGAGTGCATTGGCCTGTTCGATCTCACCGGGTCCGGCACTGATTACAAAAGTTACAGGACATAACTGATTCAGGGCATGTGCGAGTCGGGCATATTGACCTAATGATAAGTTGACAGCTGAGCCGCCACTCCCGGGATGGATGAAAACCAGCGGTTTTGTTGGAGACACCCGATGGCATTCAATAAAGTTGTGCTTAAGCGCGGCAACTTCCTGCAGATCAAATTGCAGGTAAGGTGGCACAGGTTCAGGTGGCAGGTTAATACCAAAATCTTTTAATAAATGTCTCGCCAAATCCAGATTATAGGCATATTCGGGTTGCAGCGATTTGGAACGTCGCTGACTGAGCCGCTGGTTATAGAAAAACTGCGCAAATTTTGTGGCCGGTGCCAGGCGATATGGAATACCCGCACGGTAGACGCACCAGCCCGTTCGGGTAGTGGAATATAAGCAGATCACGGCATCGTAATTCTCAGTACGTACCGAATCCCGCATGTGGTTTTGTGCCGCACTGTCCGCATTCGCGCCTGGATCACGGATAATGGCATCGATATAGCCGCTCGCCATGGCAATCTCACGAGTATAATCTGGCAGAAGCGCATGAATTGTCGTTACAGGCAAGGCGGATTTTAGGTAGGCAAAAGCAGGCAGGCTCAGCATGAAATCACCAAGTTTGTCGTTGCGAACTACCAGAAGTTTTTTAATTCGTTCAGGGCTGCAGGTCATACGCTGATAATATATGATTACGCAGGATTTGTTCACTGTTACGAGGCGATATGAAATTCTGGTTTTGGAGCGGGGCTTGGGCGTCTAATAAAGCCGAGCGTGTAGTTGCTTCGCTCAAGCCCGAGGCGATCCGCAATATTGCCGTGATCCGTCACGCCGCACTGGGGGACATGGTCTTGTTACGGCCATTTCTCCTGGAATTGCGCCGTTTCTTTCCCAATGCACAAGTTACATTGAGTCTGGTGAGTCATTATACCTACGGCGCCCCCGAGGATCTTGTCGACCGGGTGCACATCATGTATGGCAATAACCGCCGTGATGTCTCGAGCCGCGAGCAAATTCGTCGGGCACGGGAACTCGGTCCCCAGGATCTGATTTTTGATCAAGCCAATACCACGCGATCCCATTGGTTATGTCTGCTCAGTCAGGCGACTTTGCGCATCGGTTTTCCTTACCGTGCCTGGCAACGTTATGTGTTCTATGATGCGGTAGTGTGGCGCTCGGAATTTCAATACGAAGCCGAAACGATGCTGGATATGTTACGTCTGTTTGGTTTTAAACCACGGGTGCCACTGGTGTTTGATTTGCCGGGCGATGCCCACGTACATGCCAGGCCTTATTTATTATATTTCCCCACCGCGTCGATCGTTGAAAAGTGCTGGCCGCAGGATCGCTATGTCCAGTTGCTACAACAGTTAGCGCAAGAATATCCACAGTACGATCATTTGGTATTGCAAGGCGTGGCCAAGTGGGAAACGATCGATCCCATCATGCAGGAACTTGCGCACCAGCAAAATGTGCTTGGTATTAAACCCACTTCCCTGGAACAAAGCACATCCCTGATTAAGGGCGCAACAATGATTATTGCCAATGATACCGGGGTACGTAATTTGGCGATCGCCGCTGATATTCCCACCGTGGGTATCTTTTTTCAAACGGTCGTTCCGTTTCGCTATTGGCCAAGGTACGGTTTGCATGAGGCGGTATTCGATCCAGATGGAACAATTCCCGCAGTAGGTACCGTACATACTGCGACGGTCGAGTTGTTACAGCGTGTCTTGGAAAGTAAAAAAAGACAAGCCACGACTTAGTGTGACACAGTCTGTGCCAAATAAATAATTGCGCCATTGCCACGCCAGGCAATTTGTTCGGGTTTGATTCCCGCTTGATTGTCGTGTGCCAGGATATAGGTTTTTGTTGAGTTTGTGGCGTGATCCCGATGACCCAGGTGGGTTTCATAGACATTCATATAGCCCGATAAGGCAGTTCCTGCGATAAAGAGTTTTTCAAACTGGCGCTGTTCACTGTAGGGTTGGGCATCAATTTTGATAAACGCATCCGCGCCCGCATGTGCTTTGATATGGTCACGCAGAGTTTCCAGCTTTGTGAAGCTGCATACCAGATAATCGCCCGAAGTGATCAATTGATGTTGCTGAGTGAAAAAGGCCACGGGTAAATACATGTTGGCGGCCAGTGTAATCGGCATGGCGTAGAGGACAAATTTGCGCCAGCGATTGTGTGGTGCATGTTGTAGATAGTACGCCGGTAACAGGAATAACAATGGGAATACAATGACCGTGTAACGGGTGCTGAAGTTATGTCCGGTCAATACAAATAACAGTACCGGCAGGATCAAAAGTATGCCGAGAAAACTGATTTGTGGATGCTGTTGATAAGCAAGGCGCAGGGAGCCGCGTGCTTGTTTAAGCGCACGCACAAAGCGGGTAATGAAAAAACTCGTCGCGATCAGTGCGATCGCAAAGGCAATGATATTCAGCACAATCAAGACAATATAGGAACCAAACCAGTGATTGGCGAAGGTCAGTGATTCATTCAGATCATCGCCTGCCCAGCGACCGGGATGATTCGACAGGACTGTCAATGGTGCAGTGAGGATCTTCAATACGCCGGCATCGAAACTGTCCTTGCCCGACAGGATTTGCTGCAAGTTGGACCAATGATGTGTCATTTCGCCAATGAGGTAGGGAATATATACGGCGACGCCGAGCAGACAGCCAAGCACAAAATTACCACGATGGAGGCGCGCGGGTGCAAGCCATAACAACAACAGGATCGCCGGCAGATAAAATATCCCAATCATATGGAATTGCGGCAGTAATGCTGCCATCACACACACCAGAATGATCCAACGGGAATTGTCTGTCTGTGTGACGTGATATAGCGCCAGGAATAATATTGAGCCCAATACCGCTAGTGTCATCGGGTTCCACATGCCGGCGGCGTGATAAATCGGCCAGGGCGCCAGGGCAAACCATAAACACGCGAATAAGGCGAAACGTGGTTGCAGGAAATGCCTGGCGAGACGGTAGATGAGGAGTATGGCAAGGCTATTGAAGATTGCCATGGCGATACTGGCATGCGGCACACTGTCACCCGCGAGTTTGTACAAGCCAACCCATAACAGCGTCCAGAACGGTCCCGGGGTATGCCCGCCGGCGAATGTAGGTTGGCCCAGATAATAGGAGGCAGGATCGCCTTGCAAAAAACCCAGCGCGACTTTATACGCCAGGATTTCATCGCCGATCGCAAAATAATGATAGCCCTGACCAGCTATCGCTGCATATAAACGCAATGCCAGACCAATCGAAAAAATCAGCCAGAACGCGCAACGGTACCCGCCAGAGCGCGGATCATCGAAATGCGGGGAATCGAAATTAATAAGGGCAGGCATGGATTGATTGTGGGTTGGCCCAGTGTGTCACGGCTACGCCGTTTTATCTGCAAACGTCCAGAGCTTGTTGATAACGAAATTCCAGATCAACACCAGCAACGTGGCCAGCACCTGGCTGAATAAATAGTAAAGCATCAATACATTCAGGGCAAGCCACATAATGCCCATGTTGATAAACATGCCCACTGTCGCGGCAAGCATGAATTTCATCATTGCTTCGGAGTGTTTCTTGTTGCTACGAAACGTCAAATGGTAGTTCAGGAAATAATTGATCACCGCACCGACGAGGAAGCCCAGTGTCGAGGCGATGATCGGGCGTATCAATAACCATTCTACACAAATGACCAGCGTGGTGTAGTGTCCGGCCGTGCCAATGACACCGATTGCAGCGAAGCTCAAAAATTGACGTAAGGTATGTTTGTTCATGGTGAGGTTGTGCCGGATTGATACAGCTGATCCAACTTGGCTGTCACATCGGCAACCGTAATACGCTGCATCGTGCCGGCATCACGCACCCGTGTGCCCCAGGGCACTTCAGCGACGGATTTGCCTAACTTGGCATGTACTGCCTCGGGATATTTATTTACCACATACTGTGGATACGAATAGGGCCGAGCGCGATCCGGATTGGTCGCCGCATATAATCCAATCACCGGAACCCCTACGGCATTGGCCAGGTGTGCAGTGCCGGCATCCGGCGCGATGACGACACGTGCGCGCGCCAGAATTGCTAATAATTGTTTCAAATTGGTTTTACCAATCAGATCGATCGGTTTGGTTTTACACAGCGTGCTTATCTGTTGCGCATAAGCACGTTCAATGCTGCCGGGTCCGCCGGTCAGTACCACCTGCATCCCATATTTCTGTTGCGCATAGTCAGCAATGGCAGCATAGCCCGCTATCGTCCAGTTACGATAGGCCATGCTGGAACAGGGACTGATAATCAATATTGGCGCGTCATCAGGCAGTTGTTGTTGCGCATACGCCTGTGCCTCTGCTGGAATCGGTATATCCCAAACATAGTGGTGTTCATCGACACCCAGGGCCGCAGAGAAACCCAACAAACTGTCGATCACATGTTGGCCGGGCCTGGCCTGGATGCGATCGGTCGTGAACAGCCATTGCAGATCTTTGGCGCGGGCTTTGTCGAAGCCGAGTTTGATCGGACTCTTGATGAGTAAAGCGATGAGACTGGCGCGCAACGACATTTGCATATGCAACAGCACGTCAAAACGACGCTGGCGTAATTGTTGCCAAAGTTGCTGATACGCCCGCCATCCCTGGTTTTTATCGAACACGATGAATTCAATGCCGGGGATGTCATACACCAGGCTGTATTCGGTTTTACCGATGATCCAGGTAAGCCGTGTGTGTGGCCAATGCTGCTGCAGGGTTCGCACCACCGGTAACGTATGCGTGATGTCACCC
Organism: Gammaproteobacteria bacterium; assembly: GCA_024641475.1. Taxonomy (GTDB): domain Bacteria; phylum Pseudomonadota; class Gammaproteobacteria; order UBA6429; family Thiohalophilaceae; genus JACQBC01. The sequence goes on along the minus strand of JAHECZ010000002.1, from coordinate 1,778 downwards.
ACGGCAGAAAGGCGTAGAATGCACAGCGCAGGCGGGGGACTGGTCAGAGGCAAAGACATCAACGTGAATCCGATACACCATCAAGAAGGCCAATGCCACATCCTATACGACGCCACTATCGTTGGCCAAGTCACTCGTGAATGGTTTTCAGCAGAATATTGGCAGCAGCAACAGGCTATTGTTGGTCAGGCGCAAGGCCGAGGTACGGCCTGGTTTATACGGCAGCCGCAAGGTGACTGGGTGCTACGTCATTATCATCGTGGTGGCATGATGGCGCCGTTGCTGGGAGACCGGTACCTGTGGTCCGGACTGCATAACACGCGTGCCTGGCGAGAATGGCACTTATTGGCGCATATGCGTAATGCGGATCTACCTGTACCTGCCCCGCTTGCGGTACAGGTATGTCGTCAGGGAATATTTTACCGCGCGGCGATCCTGACCGGGCGTATTCCAGACAGCCAACCCTTGTCGCTACAGTTACAACAAGCCGCTTTGCCCGCGGCAGGATGGCAAGCGATTGGCCGTTGTCTTCGTCAGTTGCATGATGCCGGGGCTTATCACGCGGATTTAAATGCACATAATATTCTGCTCAACACACAGGGCGCCGTGTTTGTGATTGATTTTGATCGTGGCAGATTGCAGCCACCCGATGGTGCCTGGCGGGAACAGAATCTGCAACGCTTGCGACATTCCTTGTTAAAATTATCTACACAAAACCTGGATTTTCATTTTGACTCAACCGCATGGCAACTGTTACTCAGCAGTTACCAGCAAGCATGAAGAAGTGATATGACACAAACTAAATATTGTCCTTCCTATACTCACTGTCCCGTGTGTGGCTCAAGCGGTATTCACAAGGTCCTCACTGACTATCGCGAGAATACAATTTATCGCTGTCGCGCATGTCAGGTGGAATTCATGAATCCGGTATATTCCGACGAATACTTGCGTGATTACTATGCCAGTTATACCTTGCCGGAATATTCGGAACTAACCGTCCGTGAACAGCAATTCACGTTGAATGACAATCTGGAAACTGTCGAGGCAATTACCGGAAAACGTGGCAAGTTGCTGGATTTTGGGTGTGGCAATGGTCAGCACACGATATCGGCGCGGCAACGTGGCTGGCAAGTGGTCGGGTATGACGTTGACTGTGATACGACGCAGCATGTGGCGCAAGCACATGCGCTTGAAGTGAAATGCGGTGACTTTGCAAAAATTGATTGGAAAGGTGAAACATTTGATTTGGTCTATGCGAATCAGGTCATCGAGCATCTTAAGGATCCGGTAGCTATGCTGAAACTATTTCATCCATTGTTGAATAAAGATGGACTGCTGTTCATTGCTGTGCCGAACATCAGGGCGTGGTCGGCCAGACTGAAATTTTATCTCGAGAAACTTGGTATACGCCGTAGCAATATCGGTAAGTATTATGACAGTGGGCATCATGTGTTTTATTACAGCAAACGATCTTTATGTAAAATTCTGAAATTAAATGGGTTTGAGTGTGTCTATGTGCGCAATGCGCGTAAACCCAAACTGGGTGCGTATCGAATTCTGATGTATTTGCGGCGTAATCTATATGAACGGGTTATTGCCACCAGCACCTTTATGGTGATTGCACGCAAATCAAAGTGACAGCAGTTTTCGTAACTCGGTGAGGTAGCGTTGGGCTATATCCCGCTGGGCATTGATCAAGGCCAGTCCGTTACTGCCCAGTTGTGTGGCGAAATCCGCATCGGCACACAAGCGTGCGATGCTGCTGCCAAGTTCGCTTA
>JAHECZ010000020.1 GCA_024641475.1 Gammaproteobacteria bacterium | reverse complement strand
GGTGCATTTTCCTTTTTACCCAAGAAGATATGCCGGTAGGCCACATAAAGATAAGCGGGCAACAGCAACAAAATGGCATCCTGAATAATAAAGCCCGCCCAGGACGGCGCGAAGAACGACAGGAAATGCACGAATAATATTGCCGCAGACACCCGCCAGATTACCATGTAGTTCAGCAGCGTTGCCTTGCGCGACAGATGTTTGGCTACATCAGCAGGCAAGTCGTGAAAGATCAGCAACGCGTGCCGGAACAGTCCCTGGATGAATTGCAAAAAGATCAGCAACACGATACCAAGTGATGACAGCTCGTTAATGTGTTGCATCCATTCGGGCATTTTATCTATGTTCACCTGCTCCACCAGTGGTGGTGTATAACCCATCTGCAACATGACCAGCACGATGATACGCATGAGCATCATGCCACCGTATAAACCTGCATTCAGCACCAGTACTTGCTTTAGCTGATGCCATAACCGCGTTAGCTGCACACCGTTGCCGTTATCCGCCACTTCACTCAGGCTCAGTTGAATCGTAAACAGCAGAAGATAAAATATGGGATAGAGAACCAGATAAATCAGCGGCTCAAACGCCAGCAATAACACCGGCAATACCGGCAGTACAAAATAATGCGGACGGCGCAGGATCAAACCAAACGCTTCCTTGAACCAGGCCAGCGCATCACTTGCGGTAATCTGCCTGGGTTCAAATTCGGTTGGCATACTGCAATTTATTTGTACAGGTGAACATTTGACATTTGGACGCGAGCTATCCGCATTCAAAAAATAAAAGAATGAACGCGATTACTTGATGTGATCGAGAATCCCATCGAGTTCATCGAGTGAATTGTAATGAATGACCAGCTTGCCCTTGCCTTTACCGGCGTACTGCACTTCGACTTTGGCACCAAGTTTTTCGGCCAGATCCGCCTGCAAGCGTTGTGTGTCTGCATCGACGCTGACTTTGGCTTTGGTCGCAGGTTTGCTGCCCGTTTGCTTTACCAATGCTTCGGTTTCACGCACCGACAAACCGCGATTCACGACGGTTTTTGCCGCCTCGATCTGCGCCAGGCTTTGCAAGCCTAACAAGGCACGCGCATGACCCATCTCGAGTTCCCCTTTCATGACGAACTGCTTTACGGTGGGTTCGAGTTGCAATAATCGTAACAGGTTGGTGACGCTGACGCGCGAGCGGCCGACGGCTTCGGCGGTTTCTTCGTGGGTCAAACCAAACTCATCGATAAGACGATGCAAGGCGGTCGCTTCTTCGATCGGATTCAATGCTTCGCGCTGGATGTTTTCGATCAGCGCCATGGCCATGGCAGCCTGATCATCAACATTGCGGATCACGGCGGGAATATTATGCATCCCGGCCAGTTGCGTCGCACGCCAGCGACGTTCACCGGCGATCAATTCATAGCGGCCTTCCTGACCGGGATAGGGTCGTACCACGATCGGTTGCACCACACCCTGGGCGCGAATTGAATCGGCTAATTCCTGTAACGCTTCCTGATTGAATTCCTGGCGCGGTTGAAACCGGCTGCGGGCGATCAAATCGACCGGTAGTTCCTGCGCACCGATGACCGGTGCTGCCGGCGCAACATTATCATCGCGGGTTAACGCGCTGTCACCGAGTAAGGCATCGAGCCCGCGACCTAATCCTCGTTTTTTCATATTCATATTTAAATCTTACTCTTATGCGCGCGTCGCGCCGATCAAGGTGGTGTTTTCATGTTTGCGCAACAACTCACCGGCTAATGCTAAATAGGCCAGTGCGCCACGACTGGTCTTGTCGTACTTGATCACCGGCATACCGTGACTGGGTGCTTCGGCCAGGCGGACATTGCGCGGGATCACGGTGCGATACACTTTTTCGGGGAAATGCATGATCAATTGACCGGACACATCGTTGGCGAGGTTGTTGCGCGGATCGAACATGGTACGCAACAGACCTTCGACTTTCAGTTCAGGATTCACCGTTTCCTTGATGCGATTGACGGTTTCCAATAAGGCCGACAAGCCTTCCAATGCATAGTATTCACATTGCATCGGGATCATCACCGATTGTGCCGCCACTAATGCATTCAAGGTCAGCATGTTCAGCGACGGCGGACAATCGATCAGAATATATTGGTAGTCATTGACCACTTCCTTGAGCACCGTGCGCAAACGCGCCTGACGATCCGGCATTTGCAACAAGGCCACTTCCGCGGCGGTCAGATCGGTATTGGTCGGCAGAATATGGTAATCGAGTTCGGGCGCGGAAATGATGGCCTGTTTGATATTGACCTCACCCATTAACACATCATAGGTGGTGTGCGGCACGTTCATTTTCATTACACCGCTGCCCATGGTGGCGTTGCCTTGCGGATCAAAATCCACCAGCAGGACTTTGCGCCGGGTCGCGGCAAGCGAGGCGGCCAGATTAATGCAGGTGGTGGTTTTGCCCACCCCGCCTTTCTGGTTTGCTACTGCGATTATCCGTGCCATCGACTTCTCCTCACCCATGTCATTATTTTGGTGCTAACACCAGTAAACAGCGCGCGGCGCTGATACCCGGCAAGTGTACCGGCAGGTGCTGGCGTAATACTGTGTTGCTGCTCACCGCCGGTAATTCCGCCGTCGGGTCGCCCTTCCAGGCCAGCCATTGACCGTCATCGGCCAGCAGATGGCGCGTGACTTTCACAAACTGGGCTAACTCACTGAAGGCCCGGCTGATAATCCAATGCGCCTTCACCGCCGGGGTGTACGCTTCTACGCGGGACTGTATCACATCTACATTCGGCAACTGTAGCATCGTCACTACCTGCTTGATAAACCGGGTTTTTTTGCCGTTGCTGTCAATCAGCGTGAAGGCGATATCCGGACGGGCAATCGCCAGGGGTAAACCCGGCAGGCCAGCACCGCTGCCGACATCGATGACCGGGCCATGATCGATCAGTGGCAGGGCCACCAAGGCATCAAGGATGAGCTGGGGGATCATCGCCTCGGGATCACGGATACCGGTGAGGTTATACGCCTGATTCCATTTGATCAGCAGTGCGTGAAATTCCAGCAATCGCTGTTGAATAGCGGGCGCTAACTCACAGCCGATGGCTGTGAGTCCTGTAGATAGCAGAGGGGCATAACCGCCGGGTTGAGTGGACACCATATATATATGATCGACGAATCGTCAGTGCATCACAATGTGAATTTATATCACAGCTGAAAATTCACCGGATGTATGTATGTCTTTGTTTGCGGTTTCAGGACGGCAGGCTCGCTTCGCTGAGTTCGCATTGTGTACCTGACTGACGGTACCGTGAAATATTCTGACACATCGGCCATACTCATTTGACTATCACTGAGTCATCCCTATGGAATACCAGGACACCCTTGAGTCATTAAATAAAAATATTCCGCTACGCGATAAACTGGTTCATACCCATCGCGCCGTGGAAACGCATTTGCCGTTTATCGCCCGCATTGCGATTGCGCTGTATGATCCGCAAACCGGTGTGCTCAAAACTTATTTGCACAGCAGCGGTGATGATGATCCGCTGTCACATTATCAGGCGCCTTTACGTAACGCACCCTCTTTGGCCGCCATTATTAAATCCGGCAAGCCACGCGTGATAAACAACATGCTGACCTTCGAGGGCGGCCAGCAGGAACACACCCATCGCATCGGCCGCCAAGGTTACGCGGCCAGTTATACCTTGCCGATGTTTTCGAATGGGGTGTTCTTTGGTTTCATTTTTTTTAATTCCTATGATACCGATGTCTTCACCGAAACCGTTTTAAATCAGCTGGATGTTTTCGGCCACGTCGTGTCGTTGATGGTCATAAATGAATTATCCAACATGCGCTCACTGATGGGCGCGATTTCCACTGCGACGCATCTGGCGCATCAACGCGATCCGGAAACCGGCACCCATCTGGATCGTATGTCGCGCTATGCGCGACTCATTGCCATGGCATTGGCACCGGTACATCAATTAAACGATGACTACATCGAGCACATCTTCATGTATTCGCCGTTGCATGATATCGGCAAAATCGGTATTCCCGATCATATTTTGCTGAAGCCTGCCTCGTTGACGGATCAGGAAATGCTGGTGATGCAAACCCATACCCAGCGCGGCCGCGTCATGATCGATGATTTGTTGGTGAATTTCGGGCTGGATACACTGCAACACGTTAATATCCTGCGCAACATCGCCGAATACCATCACGAAGCCGTTAATGGCCAGGGTTATCCCAAAGGTTTACGTGGCGGGGCGATTCCACTGGAAGCACGCATTGTTGCTGTCGCCGATGTCTTTGATGCGCTTACTTCACGCCGTCCTTACAAAGACGCGTGGACCAACGACGAAGCCTTTGCAACATTACAGCGCCTGTCGGGAGAAAAACTTGATAGTGATTGTGTCAACGCCCTGATTTCTAACCGCACTGAAATCGAAACTATCCAGGAGCAATTCCGGGAATCGGTGGCAGGCTGATTTCATTTCTGTGAATTTTTCACAATTTCACCGTGAATATGCCCATTCTTGGCTGTGAATTACTTTTCTATTAATGCTGTATTCTCCGCAGTAGAGTCATTGTTTCAACGTGTCTGCTCATCCTGATGGGGCCAGGGCACGGTATCAACGACAAGGAGGAACCATTCCGTCATCTCCAACAATCGGGCCCAAACAGCTAACACCATTCACTGATGAATTGGTCATGCCTCACGTATTACAAGTTGACGCCTATAATCAGGCCCTATCGCCTTGCATGCGCGTCTCATTTAGCCTCATCGAGGCTCAGCTGCACGCCGCCTTGCCTTCAACCATCATGCCGGGATTTAACCGACAATTTCCCGGACCGGTCATTGAAGTTACCCAGGATCACCCATTCAATATTGAATGGATTGATCGACTGCCGAAAGAAAATACCAACCCATCTGCCGCAGTGGTTGCGCATGAAAAGACGGAACCGGCACAACAGGTTTTCCCGGAAGCGCCATCCATCATGGTTACCTACCCGAATAACCTGCCCGCTGCAGCCACCGCTTATTTCACGCCATTGCGTCATCCAAATCATGATCGCAACTGCACCCAGGTGGTGGGCATATGGATCATTCGTGATGCGCTGGACAAGGCAATTCTTGCTGCATTGAACAAATACGAATTACCTTTGCTTATGCAGGACTGTTATCTGGAAGCTGACGACACTGGCAGACTTACTGGCAAATTACTTTCTGAAAACGACGGCAGTCACCGCCATACATTGGTAAATGGCAAAATCTGGCCTTTTGCCGAGGTGCAGGCACGACCGTATCGCTTTCGTCTGCTTAATGCTTCGGCATCGACCCATTATCAATTACTGTTGCATGATGCCGGAAATACTCCGCGCAACTCAGCGATTGGCCAACTCGGCACGATACATGGCCGACTGAATCGTGCAATATATTTTTCTGCTCATCAGACACTGCCCTTGGCGGCGGGAGAAGCAGCTGACATATTAATTGATTTCAGCAGCTTTCGTGGCCAGCAGATACGCCTGGTCAATGTGTCCGGCCCAAACACCTTGCCTGAAAACAACTTGATTCAACCTGTCATGGAGTTTCGGGTTAATTCTCGCGACAGCGGCAAAAGTTTCGCAACGCTAAACTTGCCAATATAAAAAAACCCCGCTTTAAGCGGGGTTCGGATTTATTTACGCACACGCCTTGCTTATTTCTTGTCTGCAATTCCTGCATTGGAAAAATTCTCGAGTGCGCCCTGCATTTTTTTGATGATTTCATCCTGACCGGTCAGACCATGAACTTTTACCAGTTCCTGTGGATCGTTATAGCCCACCCACACCTGGCCCTTGTCGTCTTTCCAAACCAGAATCTTCATTGGCAGATCCATCGCGGTGGATTGCTGGTTCACCATCAACGGCGTGCCCAGCTTGGGATTGCCGAAGATGACCAGCTCGGTATCCCGCATATCCATGCCAACTTTCCTGGCTGCTGCCGCATGATTCACTCGTGCCACCACCCAAACTTCTTTGGCCTTGAGTGTTGCCTCGATCTTATCCATCGTGGCAGCAACGGAATGCGGGCTTTTTTTACTGATCAAAGCGGCCTCGGCGGTCATTGTAGAAATCAATCCCAACGTCAATAATATTGTCATCAAAGTGCATCGCATCACATCCTCCTGTGTTTATGTCTACCCCTAGATGCTGCCTAAATACATACCCGGTTGCAAGTCACTTATTGATTAACTGTGGACGAATGTGCGTAAGTAATTTATCCATCCTACGGTCTTGTTTAAGTTATGTGCAGTGAATCTGATAATAACGAATTAGACCTCAAAACTCTGCCCACGTTCGGGCATCTCCACCGCTGAACCCTGCAGTCGCTGCGCAAATTTTTGCATCACCTCTGCTTCGCCATGGACGAGAAAAGTACGCGTCGGTTGAATGCGTTGCTGCCATGCGAGCAACTCATCGCGATCGGCGTGTGCAGAAAATCCATTAATGGTATAGATCTTCGAACGCACCGGAATATCTTCGCCATATATTGTTACCCGTTCCGCACCGTCGATGATGCGGCGTGCCAGTGTGCCCATTGCCGCAAATCCCACGAATACCACACTGGATTCGTTACGCCACAAATTGTGTTTAAGGTGATGGCGCACCCGACCACCGGTACACATGCCTGAACCCGCCATGATGACCGCCCCACCGGTTATTCTATTCAATGCCATTGATGCGGCGGTTTCCTGCACAAAATGCAAGCCGGGAAATTCAAATGGATCTTCGCCTTCGTGAAATAACTCGGCTGTTTTGCTTTCATAACAATCGGGATGACGTTTGTAAATTTTAGTGGCCGAAATGGCCATCGGCGAATCCAGAAACACCTGCATGGAACCGGGCAACTTTCCCTGTTGCAAACCCGCACGCAGATAAAACAATATTTCCTGGGCACGTTCCAGTGCAAAGGTGGGGATAATGACGTTACCGCCGCGCTTGAATGTCGCCGTGATCGCCTCATACAGTTCATCGACACTGGGCACCAGGGCCTTGTGAAGACGATCCCCATAAGTGGTTTCCATCACCACCACATCGACCTTGGGCGGTACAACGGGATCACGCAATAACATACGACCAGCATTGCCAAGATCTCCGGAGAAAACCACACTGCGCTTTTCCCCATCGACATCGCCATAGATCACAATACTGGCCGAACCGAGGATGTGCCCGGCATCCAGAAAAACTGCACGCAAGCCAGGAGCAAGCTCCACTACTTTATTGTAGTGAGCGGTCCGCCCAAAATAATCCAGCGTGTTGAGTGCATCCAGTGTGGTATATAAAGGCTCGATATGTTTGTGATTGCCATGACGTGCGGATTTGCGTGACTGATAGCGTGCCTCTTCTTCTTCAAGATGCGCCGCATCGAGCATGATAATACGTGCCAGTTCGCGGGTTGCTGCGGTCGCAATAATTTCGCCACGAAAACCGCGCTTTACCAATAATGGCAAGCGCCCGCAGTGATCCAGGTGCGCATGGGTAAGCAGCACGAAGTCGACTTCGGCTGGTTCAAACCCAAAGGCTCCGGCATTTTCTTCATCCATTTCGCGACTGCCTTGATACATGCCGCAATCAATGAGCACACGCTTACCCGCGCATTCCAGCAGATGGCAGGAACCAGTGACGCCGCGATCAGCACCGTGAAAGGAGAGTTTCATTTACACCTCCATCCGTCATGAAGACTTTCTGATTACAACAACAAGCATGCAACCGTGCGCGCGGATTATGGAGTTGGCTTGACAGCTTCCTTGCGCTGCCTTTTATATTCTCCGAATTGCGAATTTTTCTTTAATCGGGTAAGCCATCAAAGAAATCCACCACGCCGGTTTCCAATGAATATTCGGCGCCAACCACTAATAAGTCACTCTTATCGATGAGTTCTTCCAGAATTTTGGAACCATGGCGCATTTGATTGGCTGAAGCTCGTACGTTAGCACGTACCGCTTCATGGATCAGGGCGTCCATATTCTTTTTGAGCGTATCGCTCAATAACAGTCCTTCCACAGACGGACGTACGCGATCGACAATCGAACTCATATTCGGGGAACGGTGTTTCTCGGAACTTTGTAACTCTTCCAGCGTTGCCAGGATCGCGCCGCACTGGGTATGTCCCAGAACGACAACCAGTCGCGCTCCATAGCGTTCGGCTGCAAATTCCACACTCGCCAATTGCGAAGGCGCCACAATATTACCTGCCACGCGAATGACAAACAGATCGCCCAGGCCCTGGTCGAAGACCATCTCCGCCGGTACACGTGAATCGGAACACCCCAGAATGATCGCGATAGGTGTCTGACCCGCGACCAAATCCGCACGACGACTGTAACTTAGCAGGTTATCCAGACTCATTGTTTTGGCAACATAGCGCGCATTGCCCTCTTGCAGTTTTTGCAAGGCCTCTCGCCCGGAACTCATGACTACTCCGAAAATCAGCTGATGATGTTTGCTATGATATACGCAGCGGCACGGGCGCGCATCATTTTGATGGTATCCTGGACCTGTTACTTATAAACGAGTTGCATGGACTCGGCTGTCTGCCAGTTGTTCAGGCAACACGCGTCGAACCCCGAGTAATGCGTTGTTGTAACTGCGTCAGTTCTGTCATACAGGCCGGCAGAACCTGATAATTCTTTTTGGTCAATTCAAACTCAATCCTGGCGGCGACCTTGCTCACTTGCGGGAAACCGTAACTGCCACCGATGCTTTTCAAATCGTGCACTTTTCGCTTTATCAATACCCAGTCGCCTGTGTCGACTGCGCGGGTCAATTCGGCGATCATTTCGGGAAATTTTTCGATAAAATTCTGCACCAGATCCACCATTTCAGGCATCTCATTGATTAATGTGGAATATATCGCTTCTGACTCAACCGCATGGCTATCTGATTTTTTAACCGTCAGATAACGGCGAACAAGCTGATTAAATTGTTCCCGGTCAATCGGCTTTGCTAAAAACTCATTACAACCCGCCGCCATACAGGCATCGACATCGGCTTGCATCGCGTTAGCTGTGAGCGACACGATGGCACCCTGGTAACCCCGTGCGCGCAATTGCCGCATCGCTTCGATACCATCCATCACCGGCATTTGCATATCCATTAATATCAGATCGTATTTACCTTCCATGGCCATGGATACCGCTTCGGCACCATTGTTGGCAATGACAACCTTTGCACCCAGTTTTCGAATAAACAGACTGATTAAACGTTGATTGTTCTCATTGTCTTCGGCCAGCAATATCTCACCCGTCGCCTGCACTATCTGATTCTGATCACCAGATACTTCACGCTGAATTCGCGGTTCCACATGCAGCATTTTAATTTCATCACTTGATCCACAACTCACCATTACACTAAAGCAACTGCCTTTCCCCGGTTCACTCTCCAGACTTATCTGGCCACCGAGTTTTTTAGCCAGCATCTGGGATAAATACAAGCCCAGGCCGGTTCCACCATATTCACGCGTCGTGGAAGAATCTGCCTGCGCAAATGACTGGAAAAGGCGCGCCTGCTTTTCCTTGCTGATACCAATCCCGGTATCGAGCACATCGAATTGAATATGTTGCGAGTCAGGTGACATTTTCACATGCAGCAAGACCGTGCCCTTTTCGGTAAATTTGATGGCATTACTCACCAGATTTAACAAAATCTGTTTCAGGCGCAAGGCGTCTGTAAGAATATGTTCTGGCAGGGGAAAGTCATATTTGAATAAAAGTGTGATGCCTTTGTCTTCCGCATGCAGACCTGCCAGCGATTTAATATCATGCAGTAAATTGAACAATGCGACTTTACCAATATCCAGCTCGAGTTTTTCTGCTTCTATTTTGGAAAGATCCAGAATATCGTTGATGATATTCATCAGGTGCTTGCCAGCATGAATTACATGATGGATTGTCTCGACTCGTTCACTCATGGTCTGGTCGCTGTCGAGTAACGACTCCGAAAAACCAATTATTGCCGTTAACGGTGTGCGAATTTCGTGACTCATATGCGCCAGAAATGAGCTCTTGGCATTATTGGCGGTTTCGGCGGAAAGCTTCTCAAGCATCGCGGCCTTCACCTGTTGCTCAGCGCGTTTCTTTGCCGTTATATCATGCGCGTAGCAATGCACGCCGGCCTGCCCCGCGACTGGCGCACAAGTCCACAATAACTCATGGTCCTGACAGGTTACTTCCATTGCACGCAAGGTTATTCCCTGCTCCAGACAGGTGCTGATAATTTCCCGGTGGTTCGTTGGAAACAGCTGAAGTATTTGATCTTCTCCCAGGCCCAGTTGTTGCAGCATGTTTTTACCATGCGGATTCAGATAAACGATGTCACCGTGCAGATCCATTGATAAAACGATATTCGGATTATTTTCCGGGAATGATGCCAGTCTTTCCAGTTCTGTCACCGCATGCGCAATTTCCTTGCTTTGCGCCTGTAAACGCAATGACACATAGTTTAAGGCATTGCCCAGATGTTCAAGTTCAAGCGATTGTTTGTTGACAACAACCTGCTTACCTGCCGCACTGTCAAGTTGATCGGCAAATTCTGTATATTTTTTAATTGACAGTAACGGTCGACGTATCAGTAAAACAAGTAGCAGCGCAGCAATAGAAATATTGGCGATACCCACAGTGACATTACTATTCCAGACGCGTTGTTGCGTTTGCAATATATCTTCCATTCCAAATGTCAGCTTAACCCATCCAAGCAAATTGCCCAAAATAACCGGCTGCCATAACACCATATTTCCATCGGCCATCAGCATGGTGTGCTCATGTCCTGCGGGCATAATCAAATTGGGCTCACCATAGCGAATCCTGATCTTGCCGTGCTTGTCGCGCATCACGTCGCCCAGGCGTTTACCCTCGCCATCACAAACCTGAATTTCCTTAACTCCCGGAAACTCAATGGCGCGCAACAACATGTTTTCGATAGATGAATAATCCCGACTCAACAGATAATCGCCGCTCGTCGCTGCCAGATTGTTGACAAAGACATGCGCCTGGAGTTTTTTCGCTGCAGTGATTTGTTCAACTTCCTGATTCATCACTGAAAGTGTAAACACACTCATCGAGACGACCAGTAATAACGAAAATAACAGAATCAGCTGTGTACTCAGGCGTCGCGGCACTAACCCTGCCAATCTTGTTTTTATTTGCACCAATTTATTTTGCAGAGTTAGCATAAATCTAATTGCTGACAGGCAGACATAATTAATCTTATTTTTGAAATGGCTTGATGAGCTTGCGAATGACATCGTATTCCGCATCACTGGTCGGCGCAAAACCCGTGTAATGCTTGCCTAAAGACTCGATAATAGGACGGTGTTCAGGCTTGTTTATATCCAGCGCCAGAAATGCTTGCCGCAGTGTAGCGTACAGCTCCGCATTGACCACACTGCTGGCGGTTATGTTATACGGTGGCAAATCCGCAGAGCTATATACAATTCGCACACCACGCTCTTGCCAACGATAGGCTTCGAGATCGGTAAGAATCCCGGCGTCGTAATCCTTGTTGAGTACCCCGCGTACGATATTGTCGTAGTGATCCAGAAAATCATAACTCCCCAGACGCTCCAAGGGCATGTCGGCGGCGGCGACTACCGCCCGTTGCAAAATTGCGGCGCGGTCACCAAAGGCGAAGCGCTTTCCCGCCAAATCCTGTACTGACCTGATGCTACTGTCATCGCGAACGACAATGACCAGTTTGAATGAAGGCTGCTGATCCGTGACAACCTTTACGATCAACTGACTCTTACCTTGCTGGTGTGAATTGAGATACGCCACCGGCGTCAAATATGCCAACTCAACTTCACCGTTAGCCACACTGCGAATTGCGCTGGGCATATCCGGTGACAGTCGTAATACCACCGGTCGTTTGAGTACATCACTGAGATAGGCCGTCAAAGGCTTGAGCCGTTGCTGCATGACCGCGGGCGTATCCATCGCGACGGAACCAAATCGTATTGGCTTTACCTCAGCCCATACGAGTGACGCTGCCCCGAGTAGCCATATCGCCGAAGTTAAATTCCATATTAATCGCATGGTGTAGTGAATTCGTCCCTGAAAACGGGATCTCTGCAAGAGTGTCTTACCTATATCGGTAAAACGATAATTTTCCTTAGGTGGATATCCCTGGCTCGCGCTGAATTACCGACGAAAATTATCTGTTTAGGCGCGCTGCCGTTCGCCAGCCAGGCGCATTTTTTTGAGGTGGATGAGCAGCAGTGAAATTGCGGCGGGTGTAACACCGGGGATGCGCGCCGCCTGACCGATGCTGGTGGGCCGTATACGTAACAATTTCTCGCGCACTTCATTGGATAGCCCATTGACCTGGCTATAGGGAAAATCCTGGGTCAGCAGGGTTTCTTCATGACGGCGCTGCCGTTCGATTTCGTCGTGTTGTCGATCAATATAACCGGCATATTTGGCCTGAATTTCCAGCTGTTCAATGACACATTGGTCGGTAATACCCGGACCAGTTTCCGGAAGTTGCATGAGATCCAGATAAGTAATGTCAGGTCGACGCAATAATTCCCACAGGCGCGCCTCGCGTGACAAGGTTTGCCCAAACACACGTTGTAACTCGTCGGCCGAGATGCGCTCGGGGTGGATCAGGACAGTTTGCAGGCGACTGCGTTCACGTTCAATGGCTTCGCGTTTGTCGCTATATGCCTGCCAGCGTGACGCGTCAACCAGGCCCAACTCATGACCTTTCTCAGTCAAACGCAGATCGGCATTATCTTCACGCAGCAATAAACGGTATTCCGCGCGTGAAGTAAACATACGATAGGGCTCAGTCGTGCCGCGCGTAATTAAATCATCCACCAGTACGCCCATATAGGCCTCATCACGGCGTGGTGTCCAGGCGGCTTTTTCCTGGGTAAATAACGCGGCGTTCATGCCGGCAATCAAGCCTTGTGCAGCCGCTTCTTCGTAACCGGTTGTGCCGTTAATTTGTCCCGCAAAGAATAGTCCCTGCAGGTATTTTGTTTGTAAGGAGGGCTGCAAATCGCGCGGGTCAAAATAATCGTACTCAATCGCATAACCCGGGCGGGTAATGTGCGCCCTGGCAAAACCTTTTATTGAACGCACAAAATTAAATTGCACATCGAAGGGCAAACTGGTGGAGATACCATTGGGGTAAATCTCAGTGGTATTCAGACCTTCGGGTTCGATGAAAATCTGATGGGAAGTTCGATCGGCAAACCGTGTGACTTTGTCTTCGATGGACGGGCAATATCGCGGTCCAACTCCTTCGATCACACCGGTATACATCGGCGAACGATCCAGGCCATTGCGAATAATCTCGTGGGTCTGCTCGGTGGTATGGGTGATATGGCAAACGATTTGTTCGGGGTGATCTTCCACCTTGCCCATATAGGAAAACACCGGCAATGGATTGTCACTGGGCTGGGATAGTAATTGCGAATAGTCGATCGTTCTGCCGTCAATGCGCGGTGGCGTCCCCGTCTTCAGCCGCGCCACGCGGAAAGGTAATTCCCGCAACCGGCGTGAGAGTGCATTGGCAGGCGGATCGCCGGCACGGCCACCCTCGTAATTCGACAAACCGATGTGGATTCGTCCTGCCAGAAAAGTGCCGACGGTCAATACCACGGCACGCGCTGCGAACTTTAATCCCATTTGTGTCACCACGCCCGTGACACGATCCTGTTCGACGATCAGATCATCAACGGCTTGTTGAAACAAGGTCAGATTTGGTGTGGATTCCAGCACGCGGCGAACCGCCTGTTTGTACAGGGCGCGATCAGCTTGCGCACGTGTCGCACGTACCGCCGGACCTTTGCTGGCATTGAGTACCCGAAACTGGATACCAGCCTGATCGGCTGCGCGTGCCATCAAACCACCGAGCGCATCGATTTCTTTTACTAAATGGCCTTTCCCGATACCGCCGATTGCCGGGTTACAACTCATCTGTCCGAGCGTTTCGATATTGTGGGTTAATAACAGGGTTCGAACGCCCATCCGGGCAGACGCCAACGCGGCCTCGGTACCGGCGTGGCCACCACCGATGACGATGACATCAAACGTATCCTGATAGAACATAACTTACCCTGAATTCGACACTCGACTTGGGGACGCTATTGTACGGTGAGCCCTGGGATGGCGCCAATTTATCCACATATTGCCATTCGCGGTTCATTTTCATTTAATCATTTTCATGTCCCAGATCACACCTCGCCTTCCTGAACGCTCGGCGAATTGCAGATTTATAAGGAATAACTGAATTTAAACAACAGGTTAGCATTTATCCACATGAATTTCGCCACCTAAAGTAGCTCCTTGTTATGGCGATAACTTAATGCTGAGGACTGTCAGCAATGGACTGCCGTCCCGAATGAAATGGCTTACTGGGGAACCATGTCTGCGCTGACGCGAATTCTGATTGTCGACGATAATCCAATGAACCTGGATATGCTGCAACGCCGTCTGGAGCGTGATGGTTACCACGTGCTCACCTCGCTAACTGGCGCTGCGGCATTGCAGACCATGCAGAAGCTCGAGGTGGATTTAGTCATCCTGGATGTCATGATGCCCGAAATGGATGGGCATACCGTTTTGCATAAAATTAAAACCGATCCTGCCTTACAACATATCCCGGTCATCATGGCCTCTGCGCTGCATGAGGAAGAGCAGATTGTTCGTTGCATTGAAGCCGGTGCGGATGATTATCTGCCCAAACCGATTAATTCAGTATTGCTGCGCGCACGGGTGAATAGCAGTCTCAGCAAAAAGCGTCTGCACGATAGTGAACGCCACTATCGCCAGGAACTTGAGCAATACAATGAACGCCTCAAGATCAAAGTCGCTGAACAAGTGGTTGAAATTACCTCTGCACAAATGGCGGCTATCTTTGCCACTTCCAAACTCGCTGAATCAAAAGATCCGGAAACCGGTGCACACCTGGAACGACTGCGCATCTTTTGTAAAATCATAGCAACCGATTTGGCGCGCTATGAACATTTTGCTGCGGAGATAACCCCGGATTTTATCGATTGTATTTATGCTGCCAGTCCATTACATGACATTGGCAAGGTCGGCGTGCCTGATAATATTCTGCTCAAGCCTGATAAATTAACCGCTGATGAGTGGCGGATCATGCGCACCCACACCATGATTGGTGCCAATACCTTACGCGCGGTTGCAGCAAAACATCCCGGCAATAATTTCATCCGCATGGGAATCGAAATTGCCGAGTCACACCATGAAAAATGGGATGGTTCGGGTTATCCGCATGGTTTGAAAGGTGACACCATTCCATTATCGGCACGAATTCTTGCTTTAGCAGACGTTTACGATGCACTGACATCTGAACGTTGCTATAAACGTGCATTTACACACGCCGAAAGCCGCCAGATAATTCTGGAGGGCGCGGGCAAACATTTTGATCCGGAAATCGTCCAGGCCTTTCTGCGCTGCGAACAAACCTTTATTGAAGTCAAACAACAATATCGTGATGACGAGGAAGTAAAGCGCAATCTACCGCCCTTACGGATTGTTCCAGGCTGATTCACACACAGCCACGACCACCGACAAGTCGATGTCAGCCACAAGACGGGCCATTAGCATAACTTCCATGTTCGGCAAGGATGTCGATACCAGTGCAGCGTTAATTCATGTTGGCATGGCAACCATTGTCTTCCTCTATGTCTTTTTCTCAGGATATGTAACCGCTCTCGTTTCCCTGCAACATCAGCTTACCCTGATTTTATCGCTTTCTTTTTTACTCTATAGCATCGTTCTTTTGCTTAGTAATTATCGCTGGCCAGGTCCCTATACGGTCCGCCGCATACTCACCCTGGTCGTTGACTGCGCTGTCATTTCTCTGGGTCTGTTGTTAGCTGATGAGCTGGCGCTTCCCTTCCTCGGTGGTTATGTATGGATTACGATTGCCAATGGCCTGCGCTATGGCCGGAACTATCTGGTTGCAGCAAATTTATTGACCGTTCTGTGTTTTTCACTGGTTATCGCTTTCAGCCATTACTGGCACGATAAACTCATTCTTGGACTAGGCAATCTTTTTTGGATGACGTTACTACCGGTGTATTTTGTAAAGTTACTCAACAATCTACAGATTGCATTGCAACAGTCCCATCATGCCAATAAAGTTAAAAGTCAATTTCTGGCCAATATGAGCCACGAACTACGCACTCCCTTATCTGCAATACTTGGTTATAGTGAAATGCTGACTGATGACGCCACCAAACACAAAAATATTGCACTTGCTACAGATCTGCAGAAAATTCACAATGCAGCACAACATTTATTAACTTCCATCAATTCCATGCTGGAACTATCCAGGTTGGAAGCGGGTAAAATCTCCGCCACACACGAATCCTTTTACTTGCCGGATATCATCAGTTCTATTGCTAACACTGTTCAACCTGCTTTACTGTTAAAACAGAATGATTTCCGTGTGCAATATCTGGCTGACATTGCCATGGTTAATACCGATCAACTACTGCTACATAATGCCTTGCTACATTTAGTTAATAATGCAAATAAATTTACCAATCAGGGGCAGATTTCATTATCCATAAATACATCAATCCACATTGACCGCACCACCTGGCTCGATATCATAGTGAGCGATACTGGCATTGGGATTGAACCAGACGCTATACCACATTTATTCAAACCGTTTGAACAGGCAGATTCTTCATCTACCCGAAAATATGAAGGTGCCGGTCTTGGCCTGGCGATCACCGCACAGATAGTTCAACTATTAGCAGGTACAATTCGTGTCACCAGCAAGCCTGACTGTGGTTCAAACTTTTACGTATCTGTGCCAATTACCATACAGCTTCGGCCTGAACATTCAACTAACTCAAAAATTCATATTCGCGCTGCCAACCAATTAAAAAATATTACTACGCCATCAGCAGAGCGTCGGGGCAAAATCAGCCAGATACTTATGATCATTTCAGAACCAGCAGATTGCAGAATAATAGAAAAATATTTTTCAGCTCTGGACTTGCAACTTATCTTTGCATCATCAGTCGCCAAATCGCTTCTGGAAATTCACACCAAAATACCGGATTTAATCGTGCTTGATATGCGTACGGCACAACACAACGACATCAAGCGTATTCAGGAATTAAATGCGGAGTTGGCAATCGCTACTATTCCAATAGTATTGCTAGCCATGAAAGATCAATTTGCTACCGATGAAGTTAGCAATGCGACAGTTTGTCTCAACCTACCTCTGGATATGGATGCATTAGCAACAACCATCATCACGCAACTACGCAGAACCATAAATAATCGAATGCTTGTAGTTAGCGATAACCAACGTTTTTATACTGCTTTGGATAAAGTGTGCCACGCGATTCATGTACATACCAATCATGTTGATTTAGCTCACTTTAATCCTGCGCCTGACGGTTTAGCCGGATACAATATTTTGTTAATGGATTTAACAACCCCCAATATACAAAAGATTCGGTCATTAAAAACGCTCTCGTTACAGCGTAGTAATCAGTCATTTCGAATTATTTGTTTGCTTTCCGATGCCGCCGATGCACGCCTCCACCGCATTGTCTCCAATCGCTGCGATCAGATCATTGCCTGCAATAATTTTGGACTCGATGAAACACTTCTTCATGTTATTGATTATCTGAATGAGTGCACTAATAACTATTATGGACATATAAAATCAAATTATTACTCAACACTACGCACCTTTCACAATGACGTTTTAGCTCCCACATCCGTTAAATCTTGAGAATAAGTCTCGTTACATCTAAATTGTTGAAAATATGGGGTATTCCCTCAATTGACACAAATTCATCCAAGCTGCATTGTTTCACGCACATATCACAGTAACTAGAAATTAGACTAAACTGTGAGCTGTATCACAAAAAACCTTGAATAAAATTAAGGGTTTTAAATATGCAGCCTGGATTTTATACACGCCCAGTAGTGACATTTTTTTCAAGTTACTGTGCGCATTGGCAGGTTTATTGCTGTAACAACACAACTTAATTTACAAATGCAGTGACTATATGGATCTTTTTGACACCCGCCCCGCCAGTGTAGATAAATGGCTGGAAGATTTACCGCTTGCCAGCGTGGGCGAAACAGCGCGCCAGGTATATTCGGCTTTACGCAACGTCAATCTGCAAGATGATCTCCCGGTAAAAAACCTTTTTCATTTTCTTGAGTGTGTATCCCAGCCATTAAATCAGATTTTACCGGAATTACACAAACACTATGCTGGCAAACCCCTCCCGCTTACCGAAAAGCGCCGCAAAATAGCCAGCCTTTATGGCCAACTACTGCTCCAATCCATCGAAGGCTACCAACGGGTTATCTCTTCCAGTATTGAGCTGGTATTGTTTGGCTGGAAAAAAGTGGTCACGACTGCCGTGCATCGTATTTTGTTTTATCAAAGCTTAATGCTGTGTAACTATCGATTATTGTACCTGCCTTTTCCCCGTGGCACATGGCAGCAGCTTTATTGGCTTTATCAACTGATTGAGAAATATGAATTGCTGGATAGCAAGGTCGCGTCACTATCCAGGCCAGGTGTAAAAACAACACTTGAAAATGAGTACAAAAAATTACTCCTCATCAGCCTGCTCTCACCGAACCTGTTTCGCTTAACCGAGTTACACACTGTACTCAATGACATGGATCGTTGGCCAACCTTCACCTCTTTATCCCACCAACGGCCGGAAAATTCTACCCACGTTTATGCTTATCTGGGCGATACCGATATATCGCCAGGCCTGATGGCCGATAATCAGGTATTGTCTGCGCACAATTTACAAATGCAATACTTTGATGTTGCACCATTGATTGACCACATCAAAACCCAACTGGCACACACTGCTGCAGACACAACGAAGCGTGCCTTCTGGCATGAAGAAGCAACGGACCGCCGGACACTGTTGCTCTTACTCAATACATGGGGTCGTCCACCCATCCGTGATGGCGAACGCCGTCCGATGGCAGGCCAGGCAGAATTGGCGATTGGCATGAGTGCTATACATTATTTGCTTGCAGAAGGCCGCAACAAAATTCAACCTGTCACGACGACGACTAACAATTCTCAATCCTCATCACGTTTTTCTTTTGATACGGCAGCAGGCAAGCGCACACCAAACAGCCTGGATACCGCCACATTTCATACTGATCGAGATGGCACACACGATGTTTGGGAAACCGCATTTTTCGAGCCAGACGCTCCGCCTCCTTCGTGGACTGAAAGTATCAGTCTTAAAGCATACAGCTACCTGGAAGTTCGTGTTTTAAATGTCAGCAAAGGTGGTTTTTGCATTAGCATTCCACAGGAAAGCATCCAGAATTTACAAACAGGTGAACTTATTTCATTGCGTGGTAAAAATGGCCAATGGCTATTAGGCGAAATACGCTGGATGATCTGCCCGGTCACCGGCCCGATCCGTGCCGGTGTTAAACGTTTATGTAACCGCGTTGATCAGGCACAGCTCCATCTGGACACTGGCCAATCGCAGACTCAACCTATTCGTGCGCTGGTTGGTGAACAGGAGCGCGGCCTGACGCTATTTATGCCTTCCCTGCCCACTAATCTGGAGGGCCGCAGCTTGTCAATGGAGTACAACGGTCAACAACACAACTTTGTGTTTGACGCAACGTTACAGGGCACGATGCAGGGTAATGCTTTTCACATTCATTTAAATCACATTCCGGAAACTGAACCAGCTGCAGTTACTTCGTCGCCGGCTGTTGCCGCAACAGACCGCTTTGCCAAGGTTTGGACCAGCTTGTAAAGCTAATACCTATCTATAAGCTCAGGCAAACTGACTACCATTACCGCTCTGCAGATGTGTTTTGCTATTCAGGAATTTATCAAACGCAAACTGATCATTCAGAAATTCAATCAAGCCTTGTTTTGCCATCGACTTGTTCGTATATGGTCCCTGATCCGGCCCGCGCCGAATTGCAAACCACCACGCACCATCCACGCTATAAAATCGCCCGGTACGGAATGGCACCGCGCCGGATTCATTATATCGATTACGCGTTAACATATTTCTTACCCTCATCATTGTATTTATGCCGGCAAAACTGCCTATGTCACATTTACAGATTAGGGAATATACGAGCGACAGGTCTGTCGGGCGACGCTGAAACTGTTGTAAGAATTCACTGACGTAGTGAGCACATCCCTGTGCATCTGCTGTATAGAGTTGCAGTTAACGGCAATTCATTATTTACCAGGCATCATGCAATCTGTCATGAACGTACGCCGAGCTTCGTCTTTCAGCTTTTTATCCACCGCCTTGGCATCACATTCCTTCATCTTGGCGCGTTGATCGGCTTTTTTATCCAGCGACTTCTGATGCATGCATTCCTGCACAAATTTAGCGCGCGTTGCTCCTTTGAGTTTACGGGTCGTGGCTTGCTTATGGCATTCCGCCATACGTTGCCGCTCCTGTGGCGTTGCCTGCTTTGCCGAGGCTGCATCGTCTTTGCCATATGCCATGGTGGTGGCGGCTACCGCCAACATCAGCCCAACTAATACACCCTTTATCATATTGATTCTCCCAATTTGAAATTCGATTGGCCGCTACGATACTCTCGCGCAATTGACCTGCCCATGGGTAAAGCATGGTAAAAATAAACGGCTTCCTGACTTGCAAGTTCTCTAAAGGTTCTCTATGATTGAGAACGTATGGAGAACATTAACGGACTTACCCTGACCGAGCAGAAAATTCTGGGCTATATCCGGAGTTTCAATTTGCGGCATGGCCACTCACCCACCCTCCGAGAAATCGGCACTGCCGTGGGCATCCGCTCCAAGGGGACAGTACACCGTTATGTACAGGCACTGATCAGTAAAGGTCATCTGCTCCATACCGAGCGCGGCTGGCGCGGCATTCGATCTGCTAATTCCCCACCCCACCCTGCCCTGCCCCTGGCGGGTCGAATTGCTGCCGGCCGGCCCATTGAAGCCATTCCCCAGCGCGATGAAATCAATTTTGGTGACTGGTTACAGGCCGATCGTTTTGCACTGGAAGTAAAGGGGGACTCCATGATCGATGCGGGAATTCTTGATGGTGATGTCGTAATTATCCGGCGCCAGGATACGGCAAGTGACGGCGACATCGTGGTGGCATTAATCGATAACGAAGAAGCTACTTTAAAACGCTATAAACGCCAAAACAGCAGTAACATTCAGTTAATCCCGGCTAATGCATCACTCGCACCAATGAATTTTAGTGCTGAACGAGTACAAATCCAGGGTGTGGTGATCGGCCAGATGCGCCACTATGAGTAGCGCGACGACTATTGAGATTTTTTAATCGCTATGCCGAAGTACTGCATGGCAGTTGCACTAGCGAGATAACCGCGCACACCAATGAGATAGATCACCAACACGATCGCTGTACCGATTAGTATGGCAGCCACGGGCACAAATAAATCCTTAAGTACCAACATAACCTGTAGCCCTTGCAAAATAGCCATGGCATAGATCAGCACACGGACAAATCCAACGAATGCACGCAAGCGTAAACTTAAAATTATCTGCAATACGATAATCCCGCCACACGTCACAGCAGCCGCATAAGCCGCAATGGGATAGACATTACGCAATGCGCTACCGTAACGATAGCCCAGCAATAGATAGAGGCAAACCAATATTAAATTCATACTAGATATGACTTTAACTCCGCGCGCGATCATGATTTTTTATCTTCGCGTTCGGACAATTTTTTAACTAACTGTGCTTCATCAGCGATTGCATTTTCAAATTCCTTATCCGGATCGATGTCATCGGCAGATGTTGCGCCTGTCGCAGATGCCCCACGTTGTTTATAAACAAATCGTGACATAATTATGCCAACTTCAAATAGCAACCACATTGGGATGGCAAGTAAAAATTGCGACACCACATCTGGTGGCGTTAACAGCATGCCAACAACAAATGCGATAACGATCATGTAGCGGCGCATTTGCGTTAACTGGTCGGGGGTTACCACACCAATCGCTACAAACAACACGGTCGCAACTGGCACTTCAAAAACGGCTCCAAAGGCCATAAACAACGACAGCACCAAATCCAGGTATTCTGTGATGTCCGGGCGCACTTCTACACCTGCCGGTGCGGCATGCGCAAAGAATCTAAATATCAACGGAAAAACCACAAAATAAGCAAATGCCATCCCGGTGTAAAACAATAGCGTGCTGGATACGAGCAAGGGCATCGCCAAACGTTTTTCGCGTTTATACAGGCCCGGTGCGACAAACGCCCAGAACTGATAAAGTAAATATGGAATGGCAACAAACAACGATGTCATCAATGCCAGTTTCATTGGAATAAAAAAGGTCGACGCCGGTCGGGTTGCCAGCATTTTCTGCCCGGCTAACTGTTCCAGCATCGGGCGGGCGACCGCACTGTAAATATCGTTGGCAAAATAAAATAACACGCAGAAAATCACCGCCACCACGAGCACACTGCGAACCAGACGATCTCGCAATTCGCCCAGATGCGAAAAGAATGACATGTCTTCTTCACCCGCAGGGGTTTTATCCGCCGGAGTGTTTGTCATGGTCGCTTGTGCTTGGCGTTGGAGAAGTAGGTGCGTCCTGTGGTGCGGCAGGCGCATCGGTTTTGACTATCGGTGCGGCATTCTCATGCTGCACGGGTGGTTCCAGATCATCCATCGGATCCCGCTTATGCTCTGTATGCCCATATTGCAGATTTTCATCTACTTCGGCTGGTGCTGAAGGTATGGCAACACGCGGTTCGTCATCGCGCGCTTTGACGACATGTTCTGTTTTGGTAAATTCATCCTCAATTCGATAGCGTTCGGTATCGATGAGGCGTTTTATTTCGTCGAGACTGGCATTGCGTTCGATGGCATCACGCACTTCACGCAGATTTAATTCCCGATCCACTTCTTGTTTGGCATCATTGACGAAACGGCGGACTCGCCCAACCCAATAGCCAACTTTACGCGCCACAACCGGCAGCCGTTCCGGACCCAGAACAATCAGGGCAACGACTCCGACAACAACCAGCTCCCAAAACCCGATATCAAACATGATGGTGTGCTCCGGGTCGAAACCCGTCGCGGTGCATTAGCCTTGTTTGTCTTTGTCTTTATCGACGACTTCGCCCTGGTAGACGTTGCCTTGTTTCTTGGATTCGTCCTGCGCAATTTTCTGTGACGACTCGCCTTCCTTGTCCTTGCTCTCGCCATCTTTAACGGACTTGCGGAAATTTTTCAGCGCTTCGCCGAGATCTGACCCGATACTGCGCAACCGACTCGTACCGAATAACAGAATGACGATAATGAGAACCAAAATTAGTGCTGTGGGTGTAATTGCGCCCCAAACCATGATGACGTGCTCCTCTAATGAATTAATTTCGCTACCCAACGATCATGCAGGTAGCCAGATAAATACTATTCTACCGCAAATAGCGATGGCTAAGTGCCGCGGCTGGATTTCTCGTCGATCCCCGAAACACCGAATCGCCGTTCCAGCTCCGCAAGCACCTGATCCGGGCTAAGTCCTTGATGTGCCAGTAAAACCAGCGTATGAAACCACAAATCGGCCACTTCATATATGACCTGTTTGGAATCCCCATCCTTGGCGGCCATGACCGTTTCAGTGGCCTCTTCGCCAATTTTTTTTAAAATGGCGTCCAGGCCCTTGTGGTACAGCTTTGCGACATACGAGGTGTCGGGATCGGCGCCTTTGCGTTCTTCTAATATAGCAGCCAGCGACTTAAGAATATCTGAATTGGAATCCATCTCTGTTACCTATTTATATAGCTGTTGTGGATCGATCAAAACCGGATCGACGCTGACCCACTGTCCTTCTTGCAGTTGCTGATAGAAACAACTTTTCCGGCCGGTATGACAAGCCACGCCACCGCGTTGCTCAACGGCAATCAGAATAACGTCGTTATCACAATCCAACCGCATATCCTTGACGATCTGTTCATTACCGGACTCTTCACCTTTGCGCCAAAGTTTATTGCGCGAGCGTGACCAGTAAACAGCTTTGCCTTCTTGTATAGTGAGATTAAGCGATTCTCGATTCATCCAGGCAAACATGAGCACCTTGCCACTGCCTTCTTCCTGGGCAATCACCGGCACCAGGCCATCAGCGGTCCACTTGATTTGATCCAGCCAATTGTTCTGCATGATGTCACCCTGTCACTATTGCACTTCGATACTAAAGTCGCACTTCAACTCCGGCCGCGCGCATATGTTGTTTGGCCTGTTCGATGGTGTATTCACAAAAATGGAAAATACTGGCGGCCAATACCGCATCGGCATGCCCCTTGGTGACGCCATCGACCAGATGATCCAAATTACCAACACCACCGGATGCAATGACCGGGACATTGACCGCATCCGCAATCGCGCTCGTCAAGGGCAGATCGAAGCCTATCTTGGTGCCATCGCGATCCATGCTCGTCAGTAATATTTCACCGGCCCCGTACTGCACCATCTTCCTGGCCCACGCCACCGCATCCAATCCGGTGGGTTTGCGTCCGCCATGTGTAAAAATCTCCCAACGATCCGGTTCACCGGCCTGACTGACTTTTTTTGCATCGATGGCAACGACGATACATTGTGAACCAAATTTTTCCGCGGCTTCTTTTACAAATTCCGGATTGAATACTGCTGCCGTATTAATTGCAACCTTGTCAGCACCCGCATTGAGCATGCGACGTATATCTGCAGTCGTTCGAATGCCACCACCCACCGTTAACGGGATAAATACCTGACTGGCAACCTGCTCTACCACATGCACCATGGTTTCACGATCTCCGGAACTGGCTGTGATATCCAGAAATGTTAATTCATCCGCACCTTGTTCATCATAGCGGCGCGCAATTTCCACCGGATCACCTGCATCGCGAATCTCGACAAACTTGACACCTTTAACGACACGACCGTTATCGACATCGAGGCAAGGGATGATGCGTTTGGCTAATGACATAAATTGATATCTACCGCTACTCTGATTAATTAATTTTTAGCGTTTGGATAATTCATCTGACAAACGTTGGCCCTCAGCAAAATCCAGGGTGCCTTCATAAATCGCACGACCAGTGATTGCTGCATCGATTCCTTCAGACGCCACCGTGCACAATGCCCGGATATCATCCAGATTGGTAATTCCGCCTGACGCGATAATGGGAATTCTCACGGCACGCGCCAGATTCACCGTGGCCTCGACGTTCACACCTTTCATCATGCCGTCACGACTGATATCGGTATAGACAATTGCTTCCACGCCATCATGTTCGAATTTTTTTGCCAGCTCAACGGCGCTGAGCTCGGAAACTTTGGCCCAACCATCGATTGCGACTTTGCCGTCTTTGGCATCGATACCGACAATTATGTGTCCAGCAAATTGTTCACATAAACGTCGCACAAATTCCGGATCATGCACGGCCTTGGTACCGATGATCGCATACTGCACGCCAATATCCAGATACTGTTGTACGGTGGCAGCATCACGGATTCCGCCACCGACCTGCACCGGAATCGATGGACAGGCTTTGACGATTTGTTTAATCACTTCCCGATTCACCGGTGCACCGGCGAACGCACCGTTGAGATCCACCAGATGCAAACGCCTCGCACCAGCATCAACCCATTGCCGCGCCATTGCAACAGGATCATTGGAAAATACAGTGGCATCGTCCATCCGGCCCTGCCGCAAGCGTACGCAGCGTCCGTCCTTTAAATCGATTGCAGGAATTAATAACATGCAGGCACCATTGATTATACCGAGCCATCCCATCGTAAAAAATTTTCATACAATTTCAAGCCCGCATGCTGACTCTTCTCCGGGTGGAATTGCACTGCAAAAATATTCTTGCGCGCCAGTGCAGCAGCGAAACTGACGCCATAGGTACAGCGCCCAGAGATTAATGCAGCGTCATCAGCCTGCACATAGTAACTGTGTACAAAATAAAATCGGCTGTTCTGTGGAATACCTTGCCATAACGGATGCGCTTGCGTCTGCTCGACTTCGTTCCAGCCCATGTGGGGAATCTTCAATCGCTCACCTGTTTGCGAGTCGCGCATATTCTCGCCGAAAAATTTTACTTCTCCCGGCAAAATATTCAGACAGGCCACGCCATTATTTTCTTCACTGGAACGCATCAGCGCTTGCAGGCCGACGCAAACACCCAATAATGGCTTGCCCATGGCGATTACATCCTGCACGACCTTGTCGATTCCCAGACGACGAATCTCACCGATGCAATCGCGGATTGCACCCACACCGGGCAACACCACGCGATCGGCAGACTCAATGTCATGATGATCACTGGTTACGGTGATACGCGACGCAAGCTTCGCGTGTTCAAGGGCTTTGGCAACGGAATGCAGGTTGCCCATACCATAATCAATTACTGCCACCGTCGTCATGGTCTGAAATTATCTCGCTATAGAAAATGCGCAGGGTTACAACGAGCCCTTGGTTGAAGGTGTGATACCTGCCATGCGCGGATCGGCCTCGACCGCCATCCGTACCGCCCTGCCAAATGCCTTGAATATGGTTTCGGCAATGTGATGGGCATTCTTACCTCGCAAACAATCCACATGCAGAGTGGCCTGGGCATGGTTGATGAATCCCTGAAAAAATTCATGGAACAGGTCAACATCAAAATCGCCAACGCGGCCACGCGGGTAAGACACGTGATATTCCAAACCGGGACGGCCTGAAAAATCGATAACGATGCGGGATAACGCCTCATCCAGCGGGACATAGGCATGGCCGTAACGACGAATGCCTTTTTTGTCGCCTAATGCCTTGGCAAACGCTTGCCCAAGGACAATACCAATATCCTCTACCGTGTGGTGGGTATCGATATGCAGGTCACCCTGAGCCTGCACCGCAATATCAATCATGCCATGACGAGCTACCTGATCGAGCATATGCTCCAGAAACGGGATGCCCGTATTAAACTGTCCTTTGCCCTGCCCATCCAGGTTGATATCTACCTGTATTTTGGTCTCCAGGGTATTTCGCTCGACACTGGCTGTGCGCCCCACCATGTGCTCTCCTCGAACTGTTTAATGGTAGAACCAGGCGTTTCACCGGCCTGCGCCAGCTACCCGATTCTGAAAGTGGGCTATTATAGCCTGCAGCACCAGGGCCTGCCGGATAAAATCACACGATACATGGGTTTTATTCGGCTTGGCGATTCGTTAAAGTAGCCTTAACTTCTTACCTAGGATTCTTCCCCACCATGGCCAGCACCGTCATCGATCTCGCCAGTGTTCGCAGTATCTGCCAACAATGTGGAATTTATAATTTGTGCATGCCCATTGGCCTGGAAAGAGGCGATATTGACCAACTCGATGAGATTATTAAACGTCGCAGGCCGATTGCCAAAGGCGAGCATCTTTACCGCGCTGGTGAAGACTTTTCTTCCATTTATGCACTGCGCTCCGGCTCAGTCAAAACCTATCTTAATCATGTCAGCGGTGTTGAACATGTCATTGGTTTTAAACTACCCGGCGACCTGCTGGGGTTGAGCGGTATTAGCGGCAGCCACTACACCAATTCGGCGATTGCACTGGAAACCAGCAGCGTATGTGAAATTCCTTTTACACAACTCGAAGACCTGTGTCAGGAAATACATGGCTTACAGCACCACATCATGGAAATCATGAGCCGTGAGATCCAGGAAGACCACGAGAAGATTGCCGTATGTCATAAATTACCGGCCGAGGCACGGCTAGCCAGTATTCTATTAACGCTTTCAGATCGCTTTCATCATCGTGGCTATTCCGCAACGGAATTTAATCTGAGCATGTCGCGCAGCGATATCGCCAATATGCTTGGGTTAGCCGTCGAAACCATCAGTCGTTTGTTTACGCATTTTGAAGAGGAAGGCCTGTTAACCGCGGATCGCAAACATATTAAATTGCTCGATATCAAACGCCTTAGTGAGATTGTGCAAACCGCTTGATTTCCGCGATAATTCCATGGGTAACCTATATTTCGTTCTGCAATTAAATCTTATTTGCGTCTACTATTAAATTTCCTCTGAAACGCCTACTGTCTTTCTAGTTTTTCAACCTGACAATTGCTACCTGCTTTGATCCAGATCATCTCGGGTGTAGTATCGCTCCAGTATTGTTAGCACTTTGTTTTGCCGTACGACTTATATCTTAAATACATAGAGGAATCCTATGGAGACACAAACAAGCTACAACTATAAAGTTGTCCAGCAATTTTCTGTAATGACCGTGATCTGGGGCGTAGTGGGCATGCTCGTCGGTGTCATCATTGCCGCCCAGCTGATCTGGCCAGCGCTGAATTTTGACATTCCCTGGCTTACCTATAGTCGACTTCGTCCGTTGCATACCAACGCCGTGATCTTTGCGTTTGGCGGATCGGCCTTATTTGCCTCATCGTATTACATTGTGCAGCGCACCTGTCAGGTACGCTTGTTTTGCGACAAACTGGCTGCCTTTACCTTCTGGGGCTGGAATTTAGTAATCGTATTGGCTGCTATCACCCTGCCCCTGGGTTTCACCAGCGGTAAGGAATATGCCGAACTGGAATGGCCAATCGATATCTTGATTGCAGTAGTGTGGGTTGCCTACGCCGTGGTGTTTTTCGGCACGCTAATGAAGCGTCAGGTCAAACATATCTATGTTGCCAATTGGTTTTTCGGTGCTTTTATTATCACCGTTGCCGTGTTGCATATCGTTAACAGCGCCGAACTTCCGATCAGTCTCACCAAATCCTATTCGGCATACGCCGGGACGATCGATGCGATGGTACAGTGGTGGTACGGTCACAATGCGGTGGGCTTCTTTTTGACAGCCGGATTTCTGGGCATGATGTATTACTTCATTCCCAAACAAGTGGGTCGACCGATTTATTCCTATCGTCTTTCGGTAGTACATTTCTGGACGCTGATTGCACTGTATATGTGGGCCGGCCCGCATCACCTGCATTACACCGCGCTTCCCGAGTGGGGCCAGAATCTCGGCATGGTATTTTCGTTAATGCTGCTGGCACCATCCTGGGGTGGCATGATTAACGGCATCATGACCCTCTCGGGTGCCTGGCATAAATTACGTTCGGATCCGATTCTGAAATTCCTGATTGTGTCGTTATCATTTTACGGCATGTCGACCTTTGAAGGCCCGATGATGTCGATCAAAACAGTCAATGCACTGTCTCACTACACGGACTGGACGATTGGCCATGTACATTCCGGCGCGTTAGGTTGGGTCGGACTGATTTCCATGGGTTGCATCTACTTTTTAATACCTAAAGTATTTAATCGTGACCAGATGTATTCCACCAAATTAATCGAATTACATTTCTGGGTGGCAACACTGGGCATTGTGATCTACATCGCCTCGATGTGGATAGCCGGTGTGATGCAAGGTTTGATGTGGCGCGCGGTCAACGATGACGGCACGCTCACTTACAGCTTTGTGCAATCACTCAAAGAAACCTATCCCTACTATATGGCACGTCTGTTAGGTGGCGTCATGTATTTAGGCGGCATGTTAATCATGGCCTATAACGTCCTGATGACGATTCAGGGTAAAACCGCCAAGACCGCTGCTGCATAAAGGAGACAACAATGAGTCATGCAAAAGTCGAAAAAAATGTCGGACTGATGATCATCCTGGTCATAATTGTCATCAGCTTTGGTGGCCTGGTGGAAATCGTTCCGCTGTTTTTCCTGAAAGATACCACTGAACCGGTCCAAGGATTGAAACCTTATACGGCGTTGCAACTGGAAGGGCGCGATATTTATGTCCGCGAAGGTTGTTACGTGTGTCATTCGCAAATGATTCGTCCGTTTCGCGCTGAAACCGAACGCTACGGTCATTACTCGGTTGCCGGTGAGTTTGTTTACGATCACCCCTTCCAATGGGGCAGTAAACGCACCGGTCCGGATCTGGCGCGCGTGGGTGGGCGTTATTCCGATGATTGGCATCGTGTCCATCTAACCAATCCACGCCTGGTTGTACCGGAATCGAACATGCCGGCGTTTCCCTGGTTAGAAAAAAATATTCTCGATGACAAAATGACGCCCAAAAAAGTACGCGCCATGCGTACATTGGGCGTGCCGTATACGGATGCCGACATCGCTGCAGCCAGCGAAGCGGTAAAAGATAAATCTGAACTGGATGCGTTAGTTGCCTATTTGCAAGTGATGGGCACGAGCATTAAAAGCAGGTGATGACCATGGATATGAATGACTTTCGTGCCTGGTATACGCTGCTACTCATTCTGGTGTTCGTCGGCATCGCCTGGTGGGCGTACAGCCGCAAACGCAATTTTGATGCAGCCGCCAATTTACCGTTTAATGAACCCGATTCACCCGCGATGCCAAACAAACAAGAAGGAGGCGAGCGATGAGCCAATTCTGGAGTTTATATATCACCATCATCACGATAGCGGTGATCGCAGCCTGCTATTGGATAATTCGCTGGACCACCAAGAATCGACCCAATGAAGCCGCCGAGGGGGATGTCACCGGACACACCTGGGATGACGATCTGCAGGAATACAACAATCCTCTACCGCGCTGGTGGCTCTGGTTGTTTTACCTGACGATCGTCTATGCAATCGTGTATCTGATCTTTTATCCCGGCCTGGGCAGTTTCGAGGGTAAATTTCGCTGGACGCAAACCGGTCAATATCAGGAGGAAATGGCGGCAGCTGATCGTGATTACGCACCCTTGTTTGCTGCCTTCGCCAAGCAGGAGATTCCATCGCTGGCAAAAGATGCCAAAGCCATGCGTGCGGCGCAAAATCTCTTTTTGAATAATTGCGCAACCTGCCACGGTTCCGATGGTGGCGGCGCACCGGGTTTCCCCAATCTGACGGATAACGATTGGATATTTGGTGGCGAACCGGCCGCGATTCAGCAAACGATCCTCAATGGCAGAAATTCCATTGGTATGCCCGCCATGGCGATGGGTATGCCGGAGCCACAACTGAATCAGTTGGTGGATTATGTGCGCAGCTTGAGTAACCAGCCCAATATCAATGCTGACAGTGCTGGTGCTGGCAAAGCCCTGTTTGCTTCAATGTGTGTGAGCTGTCACGGGGCCGATGGCAAGGGCAATGTTGCGATGGGTGCCCCCAACCTCACCGACAATATCTGGTTATATGGCGGCAGTGTGGAAACCATCAAACAAACACTCACCAAAGGACGCAAAGGTGTTATGCCTGCTCACCGCGATTTATTAGGCGAGGATAAAGTCCACCTGCTTGCCGCGTATGTTTATGGCCTAAGTAATAAATAATTTTTCATAATTGTTTAACCAGAAATTGCGACACCGAATCGATATACTTTCGGCGTCGCGATTTCTGATTTCTACTAACCTTGTAGCCTAACTTTTCGCCCATTAATCAGCACACATGCAACCGCACACAACTCCACATGATGAAGCCGGTTCTTTTTATGCCAAACATAAAAAAGTCTATCCGCGTGAGGTGCATGGCATTTTTGCCACTTTCCGCACCTTGGGAGTCTTAATACTTTTAGGTTCGTACTATTTTGTTCCGTGGCTATCATGGGAAGGTCATCAAGCTGTTCTTTTTGATTTACCGGCACGCAAATTTTATATCTTTGGTTTAATCTTTTGGCCACAGGATTTCTTTTATCTCGCCGCCTTGTTAATCATTGCGGCGTTTGCGTTATTTTTCTTCACCGCCTTGGCCGGTCGCTTATGGTGCGGCTATGCCTGTCCACAAACGGTATGGACGGAAGCCTTCCTGTGGATTGAGCGTAAAGTTGAAGGTGACCGCAATAAACAAATCAAACTCGATAACGCACCGCTTTCCCGAGTGAAATTCTCACGTAAGTTTCTCAAACATTTTCTGTGGATTAGTTTCTCTCTGTGGACCGGCTTTACCTTTGTGGGTTTCTTTACTCCCATCCTCGATTTAGCCAAGGAAATCTATACGCTCAACCTGGGTAGCTGGGAAACCTTCTGGGTACTGTTTTATGGTTTTGCTACCTACGGTAATGCCGGCTGGATGCGCGAGCAGGTATGCATTTACATGTGTCCCTACGCTCGCTTCCAGAGTGCGATGTTTGATAAAGACACACTGGTTATTTCCTATGACAAAACCCGCGGTGACCCACGCGGCTCCCGCAAAAAAAGTGCTGACCCTCGCGCCATGGCACTGGGTGACTGCGTCGATTGTACGTTGTGCGTGCAGGTATGCCCCACCGGTATTGATATTCGCGATGGCCTGCAATATCAGTGTATTGGTTGCGCTGCCTGTATCGATGTATGCAATGAAGTTATGGCGAAAATGGATTATCCGCGCAGCTTAATCAAATATACGACCCAACATGCCATCGATGGATTTCAGACTAACCTGTTGCGCCCGCGTGTTATCATCTATGCCATTCTATTAACGATTATCAGTGGATCACTCATATACAGCATAAGCACACGCTTGCCACTGAAACTGGATATATTGCGTGATCGCAACACTTTGTATCGTGTCACGCCAGAAGGCAAAATTGAAAATAGCTACACTCTGAAAATGATTAACATGGATAAAATTCCGCATCACTATACACTGAGTGTTGCTGGTGTTACCGGTATCAATATTATTATGCGCTCCACCGATATTCTGATTAACGCGGGTGATTCGCTGGTGCTACCCGTACAGCTCGCGGTTGATCCAGCCAATCTGCCTGGCTTAAGTCAAAAAATTTCCTTTACTTTGACTGCCACGGATAATCCCAAATTAAGCTTGACTCAAACCGGCGCTTTTGTCGGCCCACGTACTCATTGAGACACTATGACGACATCCCATACACGCTGGTACAAACAATTCTGGCCATGGGTTTTGATTGCCCTCCCCGCTAGCGCAGTTATTGCCAGTCTTTTCACTGCCTATTTGGCCGCACATAAACCGGATGCATTGGTTGCAGATGATTACTATAAAGCAGGCTTGGCTATTAATAAGGAACTCGCCGCCCAGCGCACTGCATCTCAATTGGGAATAACTGCACAAGCTCGTTTAGATGCTGCCACATCGATGGTCTTTATTGACCTGCACGGTAATTTCACTTCACCGCCGGATACATTGATATTGCGGCTGATCCATCCGACCTTATCTGGCCAGGATATTACACTTACGTTGCTTCGCAGTTCTGATGGACATTATAGTGCGACATGGCCGTTACAATTCGGCGCACAGAGTCATATTCGCTGGCAGACTTTGCTTACAGATACTGACAAGCATTGGGAATTATCCACGCATATCACTCTACCGCAACAATCTGCCTGGCAATTTACATCGACTCTACAAAGGGATGCCACATGACCAATACCGATACAACATCCACTCCAATAACACAGCGCGTTATTGCCGTTCTCTGGCCATCATTCTTGACTGCCGGTGTTGCTACGATTTTATTTTTCACGGCATTTGATCCCCAGATTATATTAGCCGTCAGCGGTTATAGCGAAATTTCCCGCTTGGGTGGCTATACCATCGGTTTTTTTCTTTTCTGGATGCTCACTTCATCTTCCTGTGCATTAACCTGTTACTTTCAGCGCCCCTGCCTGGATCCATCAGCAGTCGCCTCACCCAGGGAATAAGACCATAAATTGCCAAGTACTCCACAACGAATACGTGACATCGGTCGCGTAATACTACGATGTTTTTCTCTACTCACTTTGTTGGCCGCTTATAATGACTGTCCAATTTAATCTTTCTCCGCTATGGATAGCATTTACTCAGGAATCGTATCTGCGGCGCCATGACGACAGCCATTCTCACCATGCTCAAACCCACTAACTGGCTAACCTGGTTGCTGCGACCAGCGCAATGGTTATGGCTCTATCGGCGTCATCCGCGCTCTTCTAAACCAACACTCTTCTGGCGTAGTCTGGTTTTCGGCTGGCGCTTACTGTTACTGCTTTTACTGATTGATGTATTTTATGTCTGGTCGATCTGGCCTGATTTTGCTGCATTACGTCGTAGCGATATTCCCAAATCCAGCTTTATTCAGGCCTATCAAATGGAAGCGCGCCATGACAACGATATGCCAGCCCTTAAGTGGCAACCAATATCAGGTAAACAAATTCCTGCTTTCGTTAAACGCGCTGCTGTCGTTGGCGAAGACTCACGGTTTTATTCTCATAGCGGCATCGACACCGATGCTATTGTTGATGCGATTGATCGCAATATCGCCCTTAAAAAATGGAAGTACGGTGCCAGCACCATCTCGCAACAAACGGTAAAGAACCTGTATTTTTCACCAGAGCGCACCTTGTTCCGCAAGTGGCATGAAATGCTATTCACCTTTGGCATGGAACAGCACTTAAACAAAAACCGCATTCTCGATATTTATCTGAATATTGTTGAATTTGGTGAAGGTATCTATGGCATTGAAGCTGCCGCGCGTCATTATTATGGGATCACGGCAGCTGAACTCAATGAACGCCAGGCCGCCGAACTGGTCGCGACCCTGCCCGCACCCAAAAAAGATAATCCCGCTACCCGCACCAAAGTGTTCACTCGCAAGGCCAATGCGATCTATCGCTGGCTCCTGCCTGATAATGGTAGTCAACCCAACACTCAGCCAAATGATTTTGATTTTTTCAATGACACTACCGGCCTCGCTCCCACGAAATCCACCAACCGCCCTGCTTATCATCGTACGTATGGCAATCCCGCCCATACGACCTGAAATTCACTATAAATCCATAATATTTTTGCTAACTTGGTTAATCAATTTAACTAACAGATTGAATTTGCACTATTTATAATACTTGCGAATGAGAATGATTCTCGTTAGTATATGTACTATTGTTAATATACTAAGGAAATTTTTCTATGTTGCGCCTCGTCCTGCTTACAGCCATGTTCCTCTATGGCTCACTGTCTTTTGCTGAAGAACCGTCTTTTGATATTACGATCAAAGACCATCGCTTTACGCCCAGCGAGATCACCATACCCAAAGACACCAAGGTTTGGCTGGCCATCATCAATCAAGACGCCACTGTAGAAGAATTTGAAAGCCACGATTTACACCGCGAGAAAATCATCCCCGGTAACAGCCGCGCAATAATCAGGGTGGGACCGCTACAGCCAGGCAAGTATCGCTTCGTCGGCGAGTTTCATGAAGACACTGCGCACGGCACTCTGATTGTTAAGTGAGGCCATCATGTTAGCAACAGCCATTATTGTTTTTCGCGAAGTCCTGGAAGCTTCCCTCATCATCTCATTGATGCTTGCCGCCACGCGTGGCATGTCTGGCCGTGGGCGCTGGATCCTGTTAGGAATTCTTGCCGGTCTCAGCGGTGCGATTCTGCTGGCGAGTTTTGCCGGGCACATCAACCTTGCCATGGACGGTGCGGGCCAGGAATTGCTCAACGCTGCAATTTTATTTGCTGCCGTCATTATGCTCACCTGGCACTTGGTGTGGATGCGTAAACATGCCGCACAAATTTCCCAACACATTCGTCGTGTTGGCGCATCGGTGATAGCAGGGGAGCAGGCGCCCTCCGCGTTGGCCATCATCATTGGCCTGGCGGTGCTGCGTGAAGGCAGCGAACTGGTACTGTTCCTGTATGGCATCGCTGCCTCTGGTTCAGATGCAGGTACTTTATTACTTGGTTCGTTATTTGGTTTGAGCGCGGGAATTTTAATTGGTTTTATACTTTATTTTGGCTTGTTGCGCATTCCGGTTCATACACTGTTTCGTGTCACGGGTTGGTTGATCCTGTTTCTTGCAGCAGGTCTGGCGGCACAATCGGCCGGTTATCTGGTGCAGGCAAATTATTTACCGGCGTTAGGTTATGAAATCTGGGACAGCTCATCACTTTTGTCCCAACACAGCCTGTTTGGTCAGTTTTTGCATATTACCTTGGGTTATCTGGATCAACCGATGGGCATCCAGTTGCTGGCCTATGCACTGACCATAATTACGATTCTTTTACTCACTCGACTTATGAATAACTCATCTGCTCTGGTGCCAACTCGCATGTTGGTCGCCATTCCTGCTTTGATCATTGTGTTATCACTGCAAAGCGATCCTGCCCACGCCAGCCATAAAGTGTATTCACCAACCGTGAGTGCGGGTGAGGTTGAAATCGAAATGCGCAGTCATCGTACATTTGACAGCAATACCGCGAAAGATGGCACCGCACAAACCAAGCTTGAGGTCGGTTATGGTGTTTCGGATCGCTGGTTCACTGCATTCGTTGGAGAATCAGAAGCCCAGCCCGGTGCATCGCGCCAGCATAGCGCCACTGCCTGGGAAAACATTTTGCAACTCACCGAGCCTGGACAATTCTGGCTTGATGTCGGCATCTATGTGGAATATGAACATCCTGCTGATTCGACTGCGAATGATGTGCTGGAAACAAAATTACTGTTGGAAAAAACCCTCAGTCATTTTGTTCATAGCCTCAACCTGGTCTTTGTACGTGAAATTGGCAGTGGTGCGAGCAGCGCCACAAATTTTGAATACGCCTGGCGCAGCCAGTATTTACTCAACAAACATTTCAATCCTGGCTTCGAAATCTATGGTGAGATGGGTGAAATAGGCCATGTTTTACCGGGCACACAGCAGGATCATCGCGCCGGACCGGTCCTCTATGGTGAGCTTAAAGGCGCTGATAACAGTAAATGGCGCTATGAACTCGGTTATCTATTTGGTATCGGCTCGGCAGCTCCGTCTGGCACACTCAAGGCAACATTGGAATACGAATTTCGATTTTAAGCAACATTGCGGTTGCCATTGATTTTCTGCCAGCATTGGCGAGTTAGTTTAGTTAAGCTTTAAACTTTACCTGTTTCCAGTTTTGTCCATCGCGTTCCACTTCGATGCGTGCCCAACGGGCGAATTCTTCGATACTGCAAACGCCGGTACCGCGTTTTTCATGGCCAGCGATAATTCGATAAATAACCTGATCGCGATCCATCGACTCATCAACAATCTGGCGTACCGACCACTGCTCACCGCCGTTGCTGAAATAATGTCCCAGCAGGATTTGTTGTGTCGACATATGGCGTTGCCTGGCTTCACTGCTGGCCAGGTGAAATAACTTTACCAAATCTTCGTCGGTGAGATCCACGACGATGTCCATTTTCTCAATCGCACGTGCAATATCGGCACGCTCAATTTCAAACGCCTGCAGCTCACTATCTTCCTGTTTGGTTTTGTCCGTCAATAAATTTTGCAAGCCTTGCGGATACCGCCGTGCGGCAAACGGCAAATTAAACAAAACTGCCACGGCCAGAATCACTGCAACATTAATTAGTACCGGCTCAACAATATAATGATAACCATAGGCATGCAGTTGTGCGGAACCAATGACAAACGTCAACGCTGTTGCACCACCGGGCGGATGAATACACCGCAGATAATGCATCGCGCCAATCGCCAAGCCTACCGCCAGTGCGGCTGCAACGGCGGTATCAGGAATCACTTTGAAACAGGTAACTCCAACCACAGCAGATACCAGGTGGCCGCCAATCAATGGCCAGGGTTGCGATAATTTACCGTGTGGTACGGCGAATAATAAGACAGCCGACGCGCCCATTGATGCCACGATGAGTGCCGCACTCCAGTCGTGAATAATAAAATGATTTACATAAATGATTAAAAAAATCCCCAGAAAACCACCGAGTGTCGAAAGAATTCGTTCACGGTGACTGACACTATCCAGATCAATACCAAGCACATCGACCAGGTAATGACGTGTTGATTTATTAAATAATTTTTTTCTCATCGGGAACTCAAGTGTTGATTTTTTAGACGAACGTAATGGTGTGCAGAGTATTCGAGCCGCTGGCGTTCCTCAGCTGTCAGTTCACGCACTCGCCTGGCGGGCCGTCCTACCCACAAATATCCGCCCTGCAGATTTTTCCCTTCGGTAATCAGTGAGCCGGCGCCGATGATGGTTTCGGATTCGATCACCACGTTATCCATGATAATGGCACCCATGCCAATCAGACATCGATCCTTGATCTGACATCCATGCAGGATGACCTGATGCCCCACCGTCACTTCATCGCCGATATGCGTCGCGAATCCATCGGGTTGATAGTAACTGTCATGCGTCACATGTATTACGCAATTATCCTGGATATTGCTCCGCATTCCGATGCGGATCTGATTCACATCGCCTCGCACGACGGTGAATGGCCAGACGGAACTGTCATCCCCGATATGAACGTCCCCGAGCAACAAGGCCATGTCGTCGATATAGACATCCTTGCCTAATTGCGGATGAATATCCTTAAAAGCCCGAATTGTCATCGTAGTTGTATTCCAATGTAGACTGCTGATTTTAAACCATTTTTATTCCACTGTGCAGACAAATTGTCCCTACTGACCGCACACAAATACCTTAAAGCTATAAGGCTATTCTGCCGATAAGTGCCTCAGTATCAACCCATATTGCTTACTGTAGAGACGCTATGCGCAAAAATTTTCCCGTTACCGGTGTCGAAAAGGATGTTCCCGCCGATAAGTCGATCCTGTCGACCACCGATCCAAAGGGCCGTATTACCTACGTCAATGACACCTTCATTGATGTCTGTGGCTTTTCCAAACAAGAATTATTGGGCCAGGCGCATAACATCGTCCGCCACCCGGATGTACCACCGCTAGCTTTCGCTGATTTGTGGCAGAAAATCCAGGCGGGTCAGTCCTGGATGGGTATCGTCAAGAATCGCTGTAAAAACGGCGACCACTACTGGGTGAATGCGTTTGCCACCCCCATCAAGCGTAATGGCAAGATCGTTGAGATCCAATCGGTGCGGGTTCGTGCCGATCGTGCCGATATCGCACGCGCCGAAAAATTGTATCGGGAATTATGGGCCCCCAAACCCAAACTGACATCAGCTCTTGGCAAATTCTCCGTCAGCAGCCGCCTGAATTTTATTGCGGCGCTATTATTATTACCGGTTGGAATTTTACCGTGGCTGTTCGGCGGTTTGTCGCCACTTTGGTCGGTCACGCTGTATGCCGGTTGCACATCACTCATTGCCATTGCTAACAGCCTGGTACTACGTCCATTACAACGTTTGCATCGTATGGCCAAGGGCATTGTCGACGATCCCGTTTTGCAGCAAATGTATTCACCCTGTACCAGCGAATTTGGCGCGATTAACTATGCAATCAAGATCCTGTTGATGCAGCTGAACGCTCTGGCCGCGCGCGTGGATGATTTTAGTGCCACGCTGGGAACCGGTGCCAATGATTTATCCAATTCCGTCGCATTATCCAACCAGGGCGCAACACATCAGCGTGTGGAAACCGATAAACTCTCTCATGCCATGTCTGATTTGTTGCAAGCTGCAGAAAGTGTCTCAGCAAATGCCCAGCAAGCCATGCAGGCGGCTAATGATGCCGATTCCCACGCCAAGCAGGGTGGTCAGATTGTTACGCAGACGATTCAATCGATAAATCAATTGGCCACGCAGGTTGAAGAATCCTCCGCCGTGATCAATCAATTGGCTACCGATACCAAGGACATTGGCAAAATTCTCGATGTGATTAAAGCTATCGCAGAACAAACCAACTTGCTGGCACTGAATGCAGCAATTGAAGCAGCACGCGCAGGTGAACAAGGGCGTGGCTTTGCCGTCGTTGCTGATGAGGTACGTTCGCTTGCCGGGCGGACACAACAATCGACGCAGGAAATCAGCAACATGATCGGCAAATTGCAGCACGCCGCCAAGAGCGCGGTTACGTCAATGCAAAATGGTCGTGACAGCGCCAGGGAAACGGTTAAACAGGTTGGTATTGCTGACAGCGCGCTCGCCGGTATTTCCTCTGCGGTTGATCGCATCAAGGACATGAATAATCAGATTGCCAGCGCTGCCGAAGAACAAACGGCCGTGACCAGTACCATCAAGGAAAATGTTGAAACCATTAACGATGTAACCGAGCTAACGGTTGATACCCTGGCGACTGTGAGTCAACTCAGCAAGGAAATAGAAGACATCGCCAGTGTTCTGGGCGAACTCTCGGTACATTTTAAAAAACCCTGAACGGTCAGGGGACAGAATGAATTCTGTCCCCGTTTTCTATAATTTTAATGGCGGTTCATGTTGCAGCGTCTCAAATTGCTCACGCAGGATGTTCACTTGCTCTTCCCAATAACGCGGCGTATTGAACCACGGAAAGTGATGCGGAAATGCCGGGTCTTGCCAACGCCGCGTCAACCAGCCGCTATAGTGGATTAGTCGCAGACCACGTAACGCTTCTATCAGGCGAAATTCACTGTAATCAAATTCGTTGAAAGTTTCATAGCCATCGATCAGTGTACGTAATTGTTTGGTCATTTCCTCGCGCGTGCCGGACAACAGCATCCACAGATCCTGCATCGCTGGCCCGGTACAACAATCATCCAGATCCACCATGTGCGGACCGGCATCGGTCCATAAAATATTCCCCGGATGGCAATCACCGTGCAAGCGTATACTGCGTGCATCGATGGCGGCAAATCGATCTTCCATCATGGTTAATAATTCATTGGCAATAAAAAAATAATTATGCTGCACATGTGTTGGTACAAAACCGCTTTGTTCAATTGCCTCTATTGCCACTCGCCCGTAATTCATCACGCTCAATAACGGGCGATGTTCAAAACGCTGCAATCGTCCCACCGCATGCATGCGGCCAAGCATACGGCCGAGCTGCTCCTGTACATCGGCATGTTCCAATTCCGGTGGTCGACCACCGCGGCGCGGATAAATTGCATAACGAAATCCTGCATGCGTTAATAATGTTTTTCCATCAATGACACGCGGCGGGATCATCGGTATCCCTTGCTCCGCCAATTCCAAAGCATATGCATGCTCTTCCAGAATCGTGTCGTCCGACCAGCGCCCGCCACGGTAAAATTTAACGACGACGTATTCACCGCCCTCCAGTTCTATTTGGTAAACGCGGTTTTCATAACTGTTGAGCGCGATAAATCGTCCGCTGGGTTGTAATCCCAACGCTGCAAGTGCATCCAGAATGACATCCGGCGTCAACCCAGCGTAAGGCGTGTGATCTACAGATAAGAGGGTTTCCATGGTCCGCCCATACTACCTGAAATGGCAGGGCGGACTGGAACAATCTTTTTTACGGTTTCGTTGGCAGTGTACTCAGGCGTTCGAAATCGGCCACGACTTGCTGATAACCGACCTTTTCCGGATATAACATGACAATGCGACCTTGCGGGTCGAGCAGATATAAAAATGACGAATGTTCGATACGAAATGACAATGCGGTCTTACCCTGATAGCGCCGTGCAATGACGCCAAACTCATTGGCGACCGCCTGGACCGTACCGTCTGCGCCGGTTAATCCCGTGATGTGACTGGCATGCGTTGTTACGAATTTTTTCACCACTTCAGGCTGATCGCGACCACTGTCGATACTCAAAAAAACGGCCTCTAATTCATGGGACCGTTCCCCAAGTTTTTTTAGCACCTGTGAGGCCTTCTGTATGGTCACCGGACAAATGTCGGGACAACTGGTAAAACCAAAAAATGCCAATTGCCACTTGCCTGTCGCAGGAAAATTTACTGATTGCGCATCCTGATTGACCAAAATATGCGTCTGGATCTGTTTGGCAGGCTCTACTTTTAAACCCTGCACCGCATTATCGGCGCCCCATGCGCTCCATGACACAAATAACAAAATATTTGCGCAAACGAAATTTATCAGATTAGCTTTACACTTACTTAATAACATGGCTGTTTCCTTGAAATTCGATAACTTCATTTAACGTCAGCGGATGGCGTTTACCGGGTAACAAAACGGGATCAAAAAAATCGGCCTGGGTTGAACATTCCGGCAAAACGGGCTTGCCTGGCACCAGCTCAAGCAAGACTTGAAATATTTCTTTAGCCGGCGAATAGCGCGCATCCATGACTCCACGTATCCGTTTATTGGCGCGCCCAGGAAAATTTATACCGAGCTGATAGTTGACCTTACCGGGTTGCGGCACGATCGGATCGGCCAGATGCACCACTTCAGCCAGCAAGCTCAAGTGTTTGAGTTCTTGTACACTGAGCTGGCGTGTACCCTGTAATAATGCTTTACTACCATCCGGATCGGGAAACAGCCACATCAACGTACCATAACGACCTACCGCTATTTGATTTCGTGGGCCGCAGAAGGTAGCAAAACTGACACCTATTACCGGATACACTGGCACGCCGCCGCAATAATTATAATCGTACGGATCGATAGGCTCCGCTGATGCATCGGCATTGAGTGACAAGCTACCCTGACAAGCACTCATACCCAACACACTCAGGCAAACGAGCAGCCGCACTATATTGTGTCGTTTTTTCCTATTCATTGGTCTTGTAAAAAAGACGAGATCCGCGCAAGCGGATCCCGTCTATCTGTGACTATCTCAAAATGCTAGTGAGGTATATACCGTCCCATACGCAATACCATTGCGTACACTGGTATAGGTCACTTGCGGATACCAGGTGCTACTAGTCGTTGGCAAGGTCACGATCAAATCGTAATTTGACCCTGGCGATACCGTGACACTCGACACCGTCTGTGGCGCTGGGAGTGCAAAGCCATCATCGTTATAGACTGTAAATGACTGTGACCCGCCACTGGCGTTCTTGATCGAGAACGTGGCATTCACCGATGACGTTCCAACCAGTCGAATGGCTACCTTCTTGCCCGTTGCTGCAGTAAACGCTTGCGCCACCGCAGTTTTACTTAGGCC
The DNA here is from genome assembly GCA_024641475.1 of Gammaproteobacteria bacterium. Taxonomy (GTDB): domain Bacteria; phylum Pseudomonadota; class Gammaproteobacteria; order UBA6429; family Thiohalophilaceae; genus JACQBC01. The sequence continues at coordinate 5,871 of JAHECZ010000020.1, read as the reverse complement.
TTCATTGCCATTGATCAAATAATATTTGGGGTTATAGTCCGAAAAAACAGTGGAGTCGCCCACGGCATTATTTGCATGGTAGGCTGGATCGACCGCACTCAGCACCATGTTCCATTCATAGTCATAGGTCGGTCCACCGTGATTGATGACATTCAGCAAATTACCGGCGCTGTCGGTATCTTTGATGATCAGCGCACCATACATACCCATCTCCAGATGCTTCACGGTGTGCACATGACAGTGGTACATGTGCGATCCAACATAACGGCTGTCCACTTTGTAGGTGTAAGTATCTCCCAGCACTGCGGCCCCGGTTTCCGGCACACCATCTTCCGCTTGCGATACATCCATACCGTGATTATGAATGGTATGACCTTGATACGGGGCTGCTTCTTGCGGCGCCATCATCATGTTAAGCACGATATTGGCCGTTTGACCGACACCCAACTGCAAGGTTGGGCTCGGTAGCTGGCAACCACCGCCGCCGCCCATCCCATTGGCACAGAAAACCCAGAATGGGACGTTCACACCATCGTGCATGGTTTTATTCACCTGCTGCACCACCAGCGTCGTGCTTCGGGCATCGAGTACCGGAATCGCCGCTGTCGTTGTAGTGGCCGTACCCATTGTTGTGGTTGTAGTCGTGGTGGTAGTAGTTGTACCACCCATGCTGCGTGCATCTGCACTACCCGCGATCATCGCAATAGCTGAGAGCGTAGCGAGTGCCAGAACGTGGCCCCGTAGACGGGGATTCACTAACGAACTTGTTGTTAATTTCATGATTCAAATCTCCCGGAAATTATTGGCCAATGATCAAGGTTGCAACGCCATTTAGGTACACCCCACCGGATGTTTCCATTTGTGCCGTGTGCACATGCATTGGAAAAACATTTTTGGCGAATTTGATTTGGTAGAGAATCAGCATAGTTTGACCCGCCTTGACATTGATGGTGTCGGTCCACTCGGAGGGTACTTGCCGCTTGCCATTCTCCATGACAACCTGCATATGGTTACCGTGAAAATGCAGCGACTCATCAAACAACCCGGCATTGACGATACGCGCCAGACCGTATTGGCCTACCGAGCCAACGAGTGTGGTATTCGTATCGCGCATCGCATCGAACCCACCCATACCGTTCATCATAAAATAATTGGGTTTATAAACAGACGTATTTACCGTGCCACCTTTACTGGCAATATCATTCCAGCGAGGCTTATCCATATCCGAGGTGATCCAGACACGTTCAAAATCATATTTGGGCCCACCGGTCCAAACCACTTTGGCACCGCCCGCTGCACGCACGACTAACGCGCCATAGAGACCCATTTCGCGATTGACGTTGCTGTTCAAGGTGTCGGCATAGAGATAGACGCCGGCGTTTGGGGTCGTAAAGGTATAGATTTTGCTGCCACCGGCAACAATCGAACCGGTATCGGTGGTTACACCTAACACCACAAAGTTATGCGGACGTGTGTCGTTGTTATGAACGGTAACGGTGACGGAACCATTTTCGGTTGAAGCCAACTCAGGTCCCGGGACCATCGGACCGGCGCTTAAATTATCGGTATAACCCCACACATTGATGGTCGTACCGCCGGCGCCATTGATTGTGTGAGTTCCAGCTGCAATATATAAGTTATAACTCGCTGCATACGCGGGCATAGCACTGCCCAACAACAGCCCTAACAGGCATATATAGGTTTTCATAACCTCTCCAAGAAATTCGTGGTTAAATGGGTAATAGAGACATTGCTGATTTAGCGACGCTAGTACAGCGAAAATTCTCGCATTAGCTGTCGATCAAAGGGCAAGAGGGGAGTTCTCGCTTTGTTATTTGTATTACTACCACACCATCCATTGGCGAAGATCACGCGGGTGGCCTTTCCTGTGCCACGCGTCTTAAGAATGCTACGACGCGTCACAAAACCTCCTGGTTCTATAATATAAGTACGCAAGTGTGAACACTAACTATTGTTATAATGTAAGCGAGGAGGAGTATGCGAACTATTTGCTGCATAATAAAATCAAATGATTTTATTACAAATTAATGACTTATCTTATTTTTTCATTACCATATGTGCTTTAAGATACATATCCGGATAATAAATGCATCCTGTATGTAACCTTTCGTACAGTAATCTTATTCCCGAGCAGTACGCTCGATTAACTGTACTTATTCATTAACTCGTGGTGATTTTATAAATGACTGACATAACTAACCCGCTGTTGAATTTTTCCGGCTTGCCGCCTTTTTCGCAAATTAAACCGGAGCATGTTGAGCCAGCTATCGATCAATTGCTGGCAAGTAATCGCACTCTGGTCACACAGCTCACTGCCGATCTGTCGCAACCAGGTTGGGACAGCCTGATTCAACCACTGGAAGAAGCCGGGGATCGGCTAAATCGCATTTGGTCGCCGGTGAGCCATATGAATTCAGTCATTAACAGCGATGCGTTGCGCGCCGCCTATAACGCCTGCTTACCCAAACTCAATGACTATGCGACCGAGCTAGGACAGAACACCGCATTATTTCGCGCTTATCAGGCAATTAAAAACAACGCTGCGCAATTCTCACAACTCAGCCAGGCGCAACAAACCATTATCGAACATGCCTTGCGTGACTTCCATTTATCCGGCGTCGATTTACCGGAAGATAAAAAAGCACGCTATAAAACCATCGTGCAACAACTATCAAAACTCACCACCAAGTATGAAGAAAATCTGCTGGATGCGACACATGCCTGGCACAAACATATCACTGATCAAAAACAATTAGCCGGTCTGCCTGATTCGGCGCGCGCGATGGCCCAACAGGCTGCGCAACAAAAACAACTTGCAGGTTGGTTATTTACGCTGGATTTTCCTTCCTATTACGCCGTCATAACCTATGCCGATGATCGTAGCTTGCGTGAAGAAATGTACACCGCCTATGCCACGCGTGCTTCGGATCTGGGTCCTAATGCAGGACAGTTTGATAATTCCGCATTAATGGACGAAATCCTCGCATTACGGCATGAATTAGCCCAATTACTAGGTTATGCGAATTACGCAGAACGCTCACTTGTGACCAAGATGGCGCATTCCACGCAACAGGTATTCGGCTTCTTGCACGATCTGGCAAAACGCTCCAAATCCACCGCCCAAAAGGAGTTCGCTGAACTCACTGCGTATGCCAAGGAACACCATGGCATAACACCGCTGCAATCCTGGGATATCAGTTATTACAGCGAGAAGTTACGGCAACACCAATACGCGATTACCGATGAAGAACTCAAACCGTATTTTCCGGAAAACCGGGTTCTGCCGGGAATGTTCGCCATCGTACAACGTTTATATGGCATCACTATCTCGGCCGTCGCTGGCGTCGACAGCTGGCACCCGGATGTACGATTCTATGAAATTCACGATGAGCAACATCAGCTACGCGGTCAGTTTTATCTGGATCTGTATGCGCGTGAGAAAAAACGCGGTGGCGCCTGGATGGATGATTGTCGCGGTCGTCACCGTTTCCATAACAACACTCTACAAACACCGGTGGCTTATCTCACCTGCAATCTGACACCGCCACTAGGCACTGATCCGGCATTGTTTACCCACGATGAAGTCACCACGCTGTTTCATGAATTTGGTCATGGTCTGCACCATATGCTGACACAGGTTGATTATATCGGCGTATCCGGGATAAATGGCGTCGCGTGGGATGCTGTGGAGTTGCCCAGCCAATTCATGGAAAACTGGTGCTGGGAACGTGAATCGCTGCCATTTATCACTGGTCATTATCAGACCGGCGCAGCACTGCCTGACACATTACTACACAAGATGCTGGCCGCTAAAAACTTCCAATCCGCCATGCAAATGATGCGGCAGCTGGAATTTTCCCTGTTTGATTTACGCCTGCATGCTGAATACGACCCGCAACGAGGTGGTCGCATTCAACAAATACTTGACGAAGTCCGCACCGAAGTAGCGGTGATCAAACCACCGGCGTTTAATCGTTTTCAACATGGCTTTTCACATATATTTGCCGGGGGTTATGCGGCAGGATACTACAGTTACAAATGGGCAGAGGTTCTCTCCGCAGATGCCTTTGCCAAATTTGAAGAAAATGGTATTTTTGACACACAAACCGGCCGTCACTTCATGCATACTGTACTTGAGCAAGGGGGCAGTCGTGAGCCGATGGATTTATTCGTGGCTTTCCGAGGACGTCAACCACAAATTGATGCCTTGTTGCGACATTCAGGTATCACAACCAATACCTGAATCTAAACATTAATCATTAATCAGGAAATGATCCCGTAGTGATGAAGCAGCAAATTAGTTTGATTCTTAGCTTTTTATTAATTGCCCTGACTGGCAACGCTGAAACGCTTTATGTCACGGATCGGATTTTACTTGGCGTACACCAGATGCCCTCGGAACAAAGTCCGGTGATTACCAGCATCGCCAGTGGCACAGCGGTTACGGTGTTATTGCGTAATGATAATTTTCTACGCGTACGTACGCCAGATAACCAGGAAGGTTGGGTCAGCAGCAAGTTCCTCAAAAAAGAACAACCGGCCGGCGCTGAACTTGATGCATTACAAGCCAAGTTACGCGAAGAACAGGCCAACAATCAAAAGTTAAGTACTGACTACGATCGGGTTGAACGTGAAATGCAGGTACACCGTGATGAAGCCTCCAACGCTAAAACCACGATAAAAGAACTCAAGGAAACCCTAAAAAAAATCAGTAACGCCGAACCCGTACCGCTCAATAGTGAAGAACTTATCAAGACCAAAGCTGAGCTTGCTACAACAAAAGACCAGCTCGCCAAACTCATCGCAGAGAAAGCCGTTGCTGCTCAACCTGTATCACCATCCGATTCGACTAAAAAATTACAACAAATTGATGAAGAAAATCAGGCTATGCGCGTTCGCATCGAGGCTGCGCTGGCCAATCTCAAAGGTGAGAAAGTTCCGACTACGGCAGAACTCGCAGCGATACGACCGAAATTTCCGATCTGGTATTGGTTAATTCTGGTGCTGGTGCTGGCCATGGGAACCGGCATTGGAATCTTTGCTTATGATTACTATGTTCGCAAACGTCATGGTGGATTCCGGATTTAATGCGCCTTGCCACCTGGAATGTAAATTCCCTCAACGTCCGCCTGCCACACCTTGTCGACTGGCTGCAGCAAGCTCAACCGGATTTAGTCGGTTTGCAGGAAATCAAGCTGACGAATGACAAATTTCCACATGACGCCTTGCAGCAAATTGGCTATCACGCCATTGCGCACGGTCAAAAAACCTATAACGGCGTGGCGATACTTTCAAAACAGCCAGATCAACCCCGGGATATTCATACGCGTCTGCCGGGCATGGAGGATGATCCACAATCCCGCTTGATCGCCGCAAGCTATGGCGATATGCGTTTTATCAATGTTTACATTCCCAATGGCGCTGAAGTTGGTTCAGATAAATTTATTTACAAGCTCCAATGGCTAGGCGCATTTATACCTTATATAAAAGCTGCGCTGAGCATCTACCCGAAGCTTGCTATCGTCGGTGATTTTAATATCGCCCCCGACGATCGCGATGTGCATGATCCCAAAGCCTGGGAAGGTTCGGTATTGGTCAGCCCGCAGGAACGCGCCTTCTTTACGCAGTTACTCGAACTCGGCTTACAGGACAGTTTTCGTTTATTTGAGCAACCCGCCGAAAGCTATAGCTGGTGGGATTACCGCGCCGCCGCCTTTGTGCGCAACCGCGGCCTGCGTATCGACCATATACTGCTGTCGCCCGCCCTGGCGGCAACCTGTCAAACCTGCACCATCGACACCACACCACGCAAACTGGAACGCCCGTCAGATCACACGCCGGTAGTTACAA
>JAHECZ010000065.1 GCA_024641475.1 Gammaproteobacteria bacterium | reverse complement strand
CATCTCATCACAAAGAAAACGCGGCGGGGCGTTTGCTTCAGATCGCAAGTTAACTTGCCTGGCGGATAATTCCGGTAACGATGCCAAGAATCTGTACATCCGTATTGCGCAGGATAATTGGCGCCATACTCGGATTCGCCGGTTGCAGGCGGATGCCGTTGGCCTCGATATAGAACTTCTTCAAGGTGACCTGTTCGCCATTGATCATTGCGACGACAGTTTGGCCGTTATTGGCGCTCTCGCGCTTTTCAACGACGATGATGTCGCCATCCTGAATGTTGTCGTCGATCATCGAATGACCACGCACACGCAATGCATAGGTATTTTTTCGAACCATATTGGCCGGAATTCGTACCGACTCACGTTGTTCACAAAGATCTACGGGCAAACCCGCCTGAACCATACCTAACAAAGGTACGGCGACGAGGTCGTCGGGGATGTAGTCGAGCAGTTCCAGGGAGGCAGTATAAACAGGGCGATTTCTCTTGGGAATCAATAAGCTAAGGTTGTCCATTGAGAATCCTCTTTAGGTTTTGTGGAAAACATACCTGCTTTTGCAGGGGAATGCAATCCCCGCTCCTGAAACTATCCCCGACAGCGGGAAGCTTTCTGGCATAATTGACAGGATGCAGACTCCTCCCGAGAAAAAGTTTAATCCGCTGGCGCTGATCGGCGTCGTTGTATTCACGATGGGGCTGGGATTTGCTGTGATGTGGCTCGTCAGCCACTATCAACATCGCCCCCTGACGGAGGCAGATTTACCTGCCGATTTAAAGCAACATTATCTGATTGGAACGAAGCCGGTGATTGGGATTGAGCTCAGCGACAATCTTGGCAAGCCGTTTACTGAAACACGCTTCAAGAATCATTGGACGTTTTTGTTTTTCGGGTTCACCAATTGCCCGGATGTGTGTCCTACCACGCTGTTAGTGATGAAACAGGTATGGGCAAAGCTGGCAGCAGATGCCAAGGCGGCACCGTCGCCACAGATGGTTTTTGTCAGCGTCGATCCCGATCGCGACACGCAGCAAAAACTCAATGGCTATGTGACCTATTACAATCCGGATTTTATCGGGGTGCGTGGACCACACAATAAACTCGACATTCTGGTTAATCAGGTGGGTGCTTTGTATGGCTATGAGGATGGGACCAATAAGAATAATTATACGGTGAATCACAGTGCGCAGATCCTGTTGATCGATCCACAGGGAAATATGCGCGCGGTGTTTACCCCACCATTAACTGTGAACGATATAGTCAATACATTTCAACAAATCCGCAAGTTTCATCGAGGTTAATCATGCGAATTTCTCTGGCACTGATGCTGCTTTTATTAGGCACAATCGCCCAGGCCAAACATGGTCTGGTAATACACGATGCGATAATTCCGGCAGCACCTCCCTCAATGACGGTGCGTGGTGCGTTCATGACTATCGAAAATACCACGGCAATGGATATCCGGATTACGAAAATCCGCAGTCCCCAATTTGCCTCTGCTGAAATTCACCAGACCGTTCTGCAAGACAACGTTTATAAAATGATTAAACAGGATGTGCTCATCGTGCCAGCCAAGGGCAAGATCGAACTCAAACACGGTGGTTATCATCTGATGCTGTTTGATCCCAAGACGCCATTGCAGCCGGGTGACAGTGTGACGCTGGTACTCACAGTAGAAGGCGGTAAAACTCATAAAGTGAAAGCACTGGTCATGGCGGACGAAAGCCCTGACGAATCCTTACCTGTACATCAGCATTAAAAAGCCATGAAGCAAAATAAACCGTCGGCTCTGGCTGATTACCTGTTCGTCTTGCCGCAATATTTGTTACCACATCATGGTATTTCGCGGCTGATTTTGCGTGCCACTCGTGTGAAAGCCGCCTGGTTCAAGTTGCCATTGTTGCGGTGGTTTGTGCAGCGCTATAACGTTGATATGAGCGAAGCGGCAAATCCCGATTTGTTATCGTATGCCACGTTCAATCACTTTTTCACTCGCGAACTCAGAGCCGGTGCGCGTCCGTTCGACTCTCAACCAAATCGCGTCATCTGTCCCGCCGATGGTCGTATTAGCGCGATCGGTTATTTGCACGACCGTAGTATTTTGCAAGCCAAAGGCCGTGACTATGACTTGCAAACACTGCTGGGTGGCGATGCGCAATTGGCCAGCCAATTTGCGGGAGGGGCATTTGCAACGATCTACTTATCCCCGCGCGATTATCACCGGTATCACATGCCTCTGGCGGGCCGCTTACAGCAGATGATCTATGTGCCGGGACGCCTATTTAGCGTTAACCCCGCTACGGTGCGTCGGGTGCGCAATTTGTTTGCCCGCAATGAACGGGTCGTGGCTATTTTCGATAGCATTGTCGGTCCCATGGCGGTAATCCCTGTGGGCGCACTCAACGTGGCCTGTATCGAACTGGTCTGGCATGGCGTGGTGACACCACCGCATCGTCAACCGGTGCATCGCTGGAAATATGACCGCGCAGATGAGGTGATTCGACTCGACAAAGGCGCCGAGATGGGCCGCTTTAACATGGGTTCAACGGTAATTCTGGTATTTCCCAAAGACGTATTGCGCTGGGATGAAAACCTCAAGTCCGGAGATGCGGTACGAATGGGGCAGGGTATGGGGACCTTAACAGACGCAACAAGCTAAAGTATACTGGTGCACTCAGGTATTCGGGCCTGATACAACTTCATACATAAAAAGGTTCATTATGGCGATTCAATCCTTTCATCCTCCCAAACGTGTCCTGATGGGCCCCGGCCCCTCTGATGTGAGCGAGCGTGTATTGCAAGCACTGGCGCGTCCAACTATTGGTCATTTGGATCCGCTGTTTGTGGCGATGATGGATGAGGTCAAACAATTACTGCAGTACGCCTTGCAAACCAAAAACCCGATGACTTTGCCCATCTCCGCACCAGGATCGGCAGGAATGGAAGCGTGTTTCGTGAATCTCGTTGAACCCGGCGATAAAGTCATCGTCTGTCAGAATGGCGTTTTTGGTGGACGTATGAAAGAAAACGTCGAGCGCGCCGGTGGTATCGCCGTGATGATTGAAGATGCCTGGGGCACTGCGGTCGATCCAAATAAAGTTGCCGAAGCTTTCAAAAAAAATCCGGATGCAAAAATTTTTGCGTTTGTGCATGCCGAGACTTCTACCGGGGCACTATCCGATGCCAGGACCCTGGCGCAGATCGCCAAACAGCATAACGCGTTAGTCATCATGGACTGTGTCACCTCTGTCGGTGGTACTCCGGTGTTATTGGATGAATGGCAGATCGATGCAGCGTATTCCGGTACCCAAAAATGTTTATCGGCGCCACCGGGACTGTCACCGGTAAGCTTCAGTCAACGCGCACTCGACGTGATTAAAACCCGCAAACATAAAGTGCAAAGCTGGTTCCTGGATATGAATCTGATCATGGGCTATTGGGGCACGGGTAAGCGCGCTTACCATCATACGGCGCCAATCAATAATCTGTATGGTTTACATGAATCGTTGGTGATGTTGCAGAATGAAAGTTTGGAAAAAGCCTGGCAACGTCACCGTGATCATCATTTGGCATTGCGTGCCGGCATCGAAGCGATGGGGCTGCAATTTATTGTGAAAGAACAGGATCGTTTACCGCAATTAAACGCTGTGACGATTCCCGATGGTGTTGACGAAGCGGCAGTCCGTACCCAGCTGCTGAATGATCACAATCTGGAAATTGGTGCGGGACTCGGTGCGCTGGCCGGCAAGATCTGGCGTATTGGTCTCATGGGCACCAGCAGTAGCATGTGGCATGTCGAATATTGTTTGAATGCGCTGGATAAAGTTCTTGGCAAGGCAGGTGCGAAAATTAAAACCGGTGTCGCAGTGGATTCCGCCAAAGCGGCGTTTGGTAAACTAGCCAAAGCTAGTTAATTTATTTTACGTTGAGATTTTCGGCCAGATACAACCATGTGCTGATCACCGAATCCGGATTCAGCGACATGGTTTCGATCTTTTGTTCCACCAGCCATTGCGCCAGGTCCGGATGATCGGAGGGTCCCTGACCACAGATGCCAATGTATTTGCCTTGTAGTCGGCAGGCCTGAATGGCCATCGCGAGTAATTTTTTCACCGCCGGATTACGTTCATCGAAGGATTCCGCCACCAGTGACGAGTCACGATCCAGGCCCAATGTTAATTGGGTCAAATCATTCGAACCGATCGAGAAACCGTCAAAGAGTTTTAAAAATTGTTCAGCGAGCAGGGCGTTGGATGGTATCTCGCACATCATAATGATCTTCAGGTCATTTTCGCCACGGCGCAAATCATACTCATCCAATAAACCAATCACAGTTTTGGCTTCTTCGAGGGTGCGCACAAACGGGATCATCACGGCGACATTGGTCAGCCCCATTTCATCGCGGACTTTTTTAATAGCAAAACATTCCATTTCGACGCAATCATGGAATTCTTTGGCGATATAACGTGATGCACCACGGAAACCAATCATTGGATTTTCTTCGGTCGGTTCATATTGTTTACCGCCCAATAGATTGGCATATTCATTTGATTTGAAGTCCGATAAACGTACGATCACCGGTTTGGGGGCGAAGGCACAGGCCAGCGTGGCAATGCCTTCAGTCAGTTTCTCGATATAGAAACTGACCGGATCGGCATAGCCTGCGGCCCGTTTGCGAATTTGGGTCTGAATATCGGCAGGCTGTTGCGCAAAGTTCAATACGGCCTTGGGGTGAATGCCAATCATGGTGTTGATAATAAATTCCAGCCGCGCCAGACCCACACCTTCATTCGGTAAAGCACGAAAGGCGAAGGCGCGTTCGGGATTGCCGACATTGAGCATCAGTTTGAAAGGCAATGGCGGCATGCGATCCAGTTGAATCTCACGAACAGTGAATTCCAGCTTGCCATCATAGATAAAACCGTTGTCGCCTTCGGCGCACGATACGGTAACCACTTGTCCATCGCGGATCGTGTTAGTGGCATCGCCACAGCCTACCACTGCGGGTATACCCAGTTCGCGTGCAATAATCGCGGCATGACAAGTGCGACCACCACGGTTGGTGACGATGGCGGCAGCGCGTTTCATAATCGGTTCCCAATCCGGATCGGTCATGTCAGTGACGAGGACATCACCTGCGTGCACTCGCTCCAGTTGGGTTGCGTTGGCGATGACTTTGGCAGTGCCAGTACCGATGCGTTGCCCGATACTACGTCCGGTACTGACGATAGCACCATGACCATGCAATTCGTAACGCTGTAAAATATTGCCTGCCGTACGACTCTTCACTGTTTCGGGTCGGGCCTGCACGATATAAAGTTGTTGATCGTTACCATCTTTGGCCCATTCTATATCCATGGCACGGCCATAGTGTGTTTCGATCTGCGTCGCCATCTGCGCCAAGGCAGTGACTTCCTGATCCGTTATGGAGAAACGTTGTTGTTGATCAAGGGCGATATCAATCTGTCGCGTGGATTTACCCGCCGTCGTGCTTTCGGTAAAAACCAACGCAATGGCCTTGCTGCCCAGAGTCCGACTGACAATAGCAGGACGTTGTTGGATAAGATTGGGCTTATACACATAAAACTCATCCGGATTGACACTGCCCTGCACCACGGTTTCACCCAAACCATATGCACTGGTAACAAACACCACATCATCGAATCCGGATTCGGTATCGAGGGTGAATATGACTCCGCTGCTGGCCAAATCACTGCGTACCATTTTTTGCACACCGGCTGACAAGGCAACCTGGCTATGGTCAAAGCCATGGTGCACGCGGTAGGCGATAGCCCGATCATTATATAAAGACGCGTATACTTGTTTGATGGCTTGTAACAGATTTTCTTCGCCATGAATATTCAGAAAGGTTTCCTGCTGGCCTGCGAAGGAAGCCTCTGGCAGATCTTCGGCAGTGGCGGATGAACGCACGGCAAAGGTGCATTCCTTGCCATAGCGGCTGATCAATTGCTGATAAGCACTGCGTAACTCAGCGACCAAATCTGCAGGTAAGGGTGTGTCCAGTATCCACTGGCGGATCTGGGTGCCGATTTTTGCCAGTTTGGCGACATCATTGATGTCGAGGTCGCTCAATATGGCAGTGATGCGCTCGGTTAGTCCCTTATTCGCAAGAAAATGCCAGTAGGCATCCGCTGTCGTGGCAAAGCCGCCCGGTACCTGAATCCCCTTGGTGGTTAATGACTGGATCATTTCACCCAACGAGGCATTCTTGCCACCGACCTGTGGGACGTCGGAGATACCCAGTTCTTCAAACCAACGTAAATACGTCATGCTCATATTTTCATTCTAGTGGAATAAAATGACCGGTACTTGATTTAGCGCAATTGGATTATCATGGAGCAAGCGACTATGAAACAACACCCGGTTTTCCTGATTTCTGACAGCACCGCGATTACCGTGGAAACCCTCGGGCGTGGCATTTTAAGCCAATTTCCGCAAATCAGTACGGAAGTCCGTGTTGAGCGATTTGTTGAAGACCACGCCAGTCTGGCCCCGATTCTGGATTCTATTCTTGCTGCAATGGCTGCAGGTAAACAACCGGTGGTATTTTGTACCCTGGTCGATACAAGTTTATTACAGGCTATCCGCAATACCGGTGTTCTGGTTCTGGATATTTTTACTCCATTAACTCAGGCCCTGGCGCAGTATTGGGGTGAGCTGCCGCAGCCACGTCGTGGACGTAGTCATGGCACTGCGACGTTGCCCCAATATGAACAACGTATGCAAGCGGTGCATTATGCCTTGCTCTGTGATGACGGTGTGCAGGCAGGGCACTACGATAAAGCCGATTTAATTCTGGTGGGTGTATCTCGTAGCGGCAAAACACCCACTGCCTTATATCTCGCCATGCAGTACAGTTTATTTGTTGCCAACTATCCCTTTACGGAAGAGGACATGGCAACAGCATCCTTGCCGGCAGCATTGCAAGCGTATCGATCCCGGTTGTTTGGATTGATGATTAGTTCCCAGCGGTTGCACGAGATACGCGAGGCACGTCGCCCACGCAGTCCCTATGCTTCTGTAGCTCAGTGTGAGTTGGAATTACGGCATATGGAGTTGTTATTTCGCCAGGAGGGGATTCCCTGTCTGGATGTCACTCATCGTTCCGTCGAAGAGGTAGCAGGCCAGATCCTGTTGCGGACGGGACGACTTGGTGCCCGACCGGCTTGAAAAATACCCGGTTCAGACCTATAACGGCACTACCCAATATTTTAACCGAATAATGAATAACTTATAGACCAGGAGATATCGATGAGCGTGGCCGCCCAGAAAGAAACCCGCAGTTTTCAGACAGAAGTAAAGCAACTTCTGCAGTTAATGATCCATTCGCTGTATTCCAATAAAGAGATATTCCTGCGTGAATTGATATCCAATGCTTCCGATGCCTGCGATAAGTTGCGTTTCGAGGCCCTGACCTCCGCGGCGTTGTATGAAGATGATTTTGATCTGAAGATTCGTATCGAATTCGACAAGGACCAACGCACGATTCGTATTACCGACAATGGTGTGGGTATGAATCGGCAGGAAGTGATCGATCACATCGGTACTATTGCCAGTTCCGGTACTCGTAAGTTCCTCGACAGCCTGGGTCAGGATAAGGCCAAAGACGCCAATATGATCGGTCAATTCGGCGTGGGTTTTTATTCCGCCTTTATCGTTGCCGACAAGGTGACACTGGAAACGCGCCGTGCCGGCGCTGTCGCGTCAGAAGCAGTGCGTTGGGAATCTTCCGGCGAAGGTGAATTCTCAATCGAGACTATTGATCGTGCGACACGCGGTACGACAATTACGCTGCATTTGCGGGATGATGAAACCGAGCTGCTGGATGACTGGAAATTGCGCGGCATTATTCGTAAATATTCCGATCACATTTCTTTGCCGATTCAAATGCGCAAGCGCGATGACAAAGGTAATGTCACCGACGAATTTGAAAATGTCAATAAGGCCTCTGCATTGTGGGCGCGACCCAAATCGGAAATAAAAGCAGACGAATACAAGGAATTTTACAAACACGTTGCCCATGATTTTGATGAGCCGCTGGACTGGCTGCACAATCATGTCGAAGGCACGCAATCCTATACCACGCTATTTTATATTCCCAAACGTGCGCCGTTCGATCTGTTCGACCGAGATCATCGTCATGGTGTCAAGCTGTATGTAAAACGCGTATTCATTATGGACGATGCCGAACAATTGATGCCGAATTATCTGCGCTTTATTCGCGGCGTCGTAGACTCGGCGGATTTACCCTTGAATGTCTCGCGGGAAATCCTCCAGCGCAATAAGCACATTGATGCAATCCGCAGTGGTTCTGTCAAAAAAATTCTTGGTGCGCTGGAAACCATGGCCAAGGAAGATAAGGAAAAATATACAACACTCTGGCAGGAATTCGGCCGGGTGTTAAAGGAAGGTCCCGGCGAAGATGCGACCAATAAGGAAAAGATCGCCAAGTTGTTGCGCTTTGCCTCAACGCATACGGGAAGCGAAACACAAGATGTATCACTGGATGATTACATCGGGCGCATGAAATCGGATCAGGACAAGCTATATTTCATCACCGGTGATTCCTTCAATGCGGTAAAGAGCAGTCCGCATCTGGAATTGTTCAGGAAAAAAGGTATTGAAGTTCTTTTGATGGGCGATCGGGTTGATGAATGGATGATGTCCTATCTCACTGAGTATGACGGTAAATCTTTTGTTTCCGTCGCGAAAGGCGAGGTGGACCTGGGCAAGCTGGAAGATGCGCAGGAAAAGGAAAAAGCCAAGGAAGCCGAGAAGGAATTCAAGGATTTGTTGACCAGAATGAAAGAAGTATTGGCAGGCAAGGTCAAGGATGTGCAGGTGTCACATCGACTGACTGACTCACCTTCCTGTCTGGTGGTTGAAAAACATGATATGGCAGTGAGCATGCAAAAGTTGCTGAAGCAGGCGGGGCATAAAGTCCCGGATCTGGAACCGATTCTTGAAATCAATCCGGAGCACCCGTTAGTCAAACGATTAAATTCCGAAGCCGAACCGCAGCAATTTGCCGACTGGACGCATGTGCTGTTTGATCAGGCCATGCTCAGCGAGGGTGGCCAACTCGATGATCCGGCAGCCTTTGTGGCCAGGATGAATCAGTTACTATTGTTATTAACACGCGAAGCCAGTTAACTGTCGATAGGCGGTAGCAACCAGTTGATAAGAGGTAAGTTCATGATTCTTTTGGAAAAATCAACAATACGGCGGTGAAATAATTTTAAAGCAGTATATACTAAGCTACGAGACCACCCGCAATTTCACAGCGGGATGGGTATCGAGGTTAGTCATATATGATGCATGAGAAACGCCAACGTCGCCGCATTCGCTTTGTGCGGCCGATACGTGTTACGACCGAAGAAGGTGAGCGGATATCGATAATGGCCCAGGATTTTTCGATGGAAGGGTTGGGATTCAAGACCAATGTGCCGCGCGAAATCGGTGAGTTACTGCGGGTCTCAGTCAATATCGGTCAAAACGGACGCTCGCACATCATGAATGCGCTCGGTGAAGTCGTACACCGTCGCTATAAAGACAAAACCTTCTATGTCGGCATGCGTTTTTTCAAGGATCGCAAACCCAAAAAATAGCAGTTTTTATCGAATACCTTGTTGGTGTTGACTCAGGCTATAAAATTGGCAGCAATAATAAGTACAACCATGATGCCGAGCAGTACTAAAACGGTGTAGCCGACACGGATTCCCATTGTTTTATCTTCAACGTGCATACGGACCTCGCTATGGTTTTTAACGGGCAGCGCTAAATATAAAATTTTTCCCGGCTACACTATTGATCTGGATCAACTCTTTTGCAGGACATCCCTTGCCTGAATCCCGTTTGCAACATTCTCAAAGCGCAAAATTCCTTAATTTGCCGGTAAGTTATTTCTTTACGCCCAGGTCTTGTTGAGCATGGATCACACTCATTCAACCTTTGAAGCCTTGGTCAATGCCTACTCTGCGGATTTGTATCGCTATGCACAGTGGCTGACGCGTGACGCCACATTGGCCGAAGACATGGTGCAGGAGACCTTTATGCGGGCATGGAAAGCGCTGCATACCCTGCACGATCATAAGGCGGCCAAGTACTGGTTAATCACAATTCTGCGTCGTGAAATTGCCCGGCATTACGGCAAAGAGCGCCACGCGACGGTTTCTTACGAAAGTGATGCCGAACTGGATCAATGGCTGGAAGTAGATATCGGCCCGTCACAACTCGATAAATGGGCGCTGCGACGGGCCATGTCTGAAGTACCAAATGAATATCTGGAACCACTTGTGCTGCAAGTCATCGGTGGTTATTCCTGCGAAGAAATTGGCACTCTATTGGGTGTCAGCTCCGGTGCAATAATGACGCGGGTCTGTCGCGCCCGGCAAAAGCTCCGGCGTGTATTGGAAGGTGATGAACCGCTATCCTCAAGCAAGAAGGTGCAATCATGAACTGTCTGGAATTTCGTCGTGCGTTACTGGCTGATCCCAAAGCTAAGTCAGCGGATTTGGCGGAACACCGTCTGGCTTGTATCAGCTGTGCACGTTTTGCTGAACAGACCCAGGCAATGGAACGGGTTCTTAAGGATACCTTACATGTCGATGTTCCCGAAGGTTTGGCATCACGTATTCTGTTACGACAACGGCTTGAGGCACGCCGGCAGGTTTTTTGGCGGCGTGGTATGTGGGCCTTTGCTGCAACAATGATGTTGAGTATTGGGTTGGCGGTATTTTTTCCTCGTTCGGCTCCTTTATCGCTTGAAGACTCAGTGTTGGTGCATGTTGAGGATGAGCAACGCCATATGCTGGCGCATGATAATGTCAGCATGGATGCGGTGAACCAAGGCATGCAAAAATACGGTGCCCGTCTTGTGCAAACTGTTGGCACCGTAAATTTCGCGATGTCCTGCCCGATGCGTAAGAAACGCGGATTTCATATGGTGCTGCAAGGTGATCATGGCCCGGTTACCGTGCTGATGATGCCCGGTGATTTCATCGCCCAGCGCAAAACCGTGGCAGACCAACGATTTCGGGGTGTCGTCATGCCTACACAAAACGGCAGCATGGCTATCGTTGCGGAAAATGCCCAGGATTTGGCAAGCATGGAGCAACGCTTACACAGTGCCATCCAGTTTGTATCCTGATTATTCCTTGTAAAATATAAGGGATAACATCAGCGGCAGAAATAAAGTTTCAGGTAGGGGGGCCGACATTAGCATTGATAAGTAAAACAGTCGGCGGATCCCCGGGCAGCACACATCATGGATGTTCGTTATATCAATCCTCTCTTGGAAGCCATGCTCAACGTCATGGGTACCATGGCAAATCTAAAGCCCACCGTCGGCAAACCCAGTCTTAAACCGGATAATGTGGCGCGCGGTGAAGTCAGCGGCATTATGAGCATGCAAAGTTCAAAAGCGCGTGCTTCCATGGCAATCAGTTTCACCGGTCCTGTGATTCGCGATATTGTGAAACGCATGTTGCGAGAAGATATCACCGAAGTAAATGATACCGCACGCGATCTGGCTGGCGAAATTACCAATATGGTAGTCGGTGGTGCCAAAAATATATTTATTAATCAGGGTTACGACTTTAATATGACGTTACCGAGCATTGTTTCCGGTAAAGATCATATTATCGAACATAGTTTCAAAGGGCGCACCATTCTATTGCCGTTTACGATTGAATCCGGAAAATTCTATATTGAACTGTGTTTTGAAGAATAAGCCCGGCGCAATATATTTACGGTCAATGCTGTGATATCACCCGCAAAATATATTAGAAAGCCAACAGGCCAGATGTTTCGAGATATTGAATTATACCAACCAAGGCGATACAGTCATCCGTATGTAGATAACGATTTAAGTATTGTCATCGATCTGCTCCTGATATCATACAAATTTAATTAACCGATCATTCACTGTGGAGATTAATCATGCGTAAAGCACCAAGAGTCATTTTATCCGCGTTACTGACTGCCAGTGTCATGCTGGCTGGCTGTGCCAAGGATGAATATGGCCGTTCACGTCCAATGACAGAAACCGAGAAAGGCGCATTATTTGGGTCGCTTGGTGGTGCGTTAATCGGTGCGGTAGCCAGCAAAAAACAAAATCGTACCAAGGGCGTTTTGCTGGGTGCGATTGGTGGTGGTCTTGCCGGTGGTGCAGTCGGTAGTTATATGGATAGCCAGAAAAAAGATTTTGAAAAAGTGTTGGCACCAGAGCAAAGCTCCGGCGCTATCGTGGTAGAGAAGTTACCCAATGATGTGTTGCGCGTTACCATGACGGCACAAACAGCCTTTGATGTGAACTCCTCGCAAATAAAACCGGGCTTTTCCTCGACCATGGAAAAGATTGGTAAAATTGTCAATAAATATGGCAAGACCACGCTGGATGTGATCGGTCATACCGACAATACCGGAGCGGCCAAGTATAACCAGACCTTATCTGAACAGCGGGCTCAAGCGGTCGCGCAATATTTCCTTGGTCAGAATGTCCATTCGGAACGGTTACGTATAGAAGGTGCCGGTGAAACACAGCCGCGTGCCAGCAATAGCACTGCCGAGGGACGCTCGCAGAATCGTCGTGTGGAAATTATTATTGAACCGGTACGGGCGTAAAGCAGGAGATAAACAGATGCGTGTGCAACAGGCAATTGAAGCCAAGCTCGCAGGACAATTGCAACCACAGCATTTGCAGGTGGTCAATGAAAGCAGTAGTCACAACGTGCCACCCGGATC